>JBGVFH010000086.1:0-5136 GCA_045120955.1 Eubacteriales bacterium
TTTGAGTTCTCTCCAAGGCAAAAATTTTGGGGGCTTAAAGCAAAGAAAAAAGCACCTGATTTTTTAGCGAATATCACTAAATTCAAGTGCTTTTTGCTGCACAAATTTGTGCAAAATGTGGCGGAGGGTGTGGGATTCGAACCCACGTGCCCAGAGGGCAAACGGTTTTCAAGACTTTTGAACAACTTCCCAAATCGTCCCGAATAATCCCTAAACCTCCCCGAATTTCCGCTTAAAACAGCCCTTTCCTCGCAACTTCCCGGAAATTTGCGAGAAAATTGCGAGAATGGTGCGAGAAATCGGTAAAAACGCATTAGCCACAAGTGCAATCAGTATAACATAAACCCTTAAATAAGTCAAATAAAAATGTAGGTGCATCCATGCTCGTCTGCCTAATAAAAATGAAAAGGATGTAACTACCATGACAAGAGAAGAAAAAATTGAACAGCTTGAAAGAATGCTTGTAAACCTCCCCGAAATAATGAGTCCACTCAAGGTAAGCAAGAGCGTGCCAATCGGCAAGAATCGAGTATACGAACTTATCAAGACGAAGGAGCTTCGAGCCTTCATATACCAAGGTACATACATCATCGCTAAAATCGATCTGATCGAATACCTCGCAGACCATTGGGATGATGACAGCCACAAAGCCTACTTCGTCAAAAAAGGCGGTGGCAAATGAAACCTATCATCAGAGAAGAAATTAGAAGCACCTATCCCGAAATCCTCACGATTGAAAACATACGGTGCATACTCGGCTTCAGTAAACGCAAAGTTTCTTGGATGCTCCAAAACGGAGTAATCAAGTGCAAAAATAGCGGAAAGAAAACCAAGCAATACAGAGTCAAGATGGATGACCTATTCGAGTACCTCGACAAGGTTGACCGAGGTGATCCGTCGATAATGACTCCCGTCGGAGCATTCACCTCGAAGAAGAACGGTGGCGAAGGTTCAATGAAAGCACCTGCTCCTCCAATAACATTCATTAAACCGCCCGAAGAATTTCGGCTATGGCTCGAAGATGAATGGTATGCTGAAAGTGACCTGCTTCTCACGCAAGACATTGCAAGAATAACAGGTTACGAACACAATACAATTCAGCGATGGCTGAAGGAAAAGCGGATTAGAAGCGTAAGGACTCAAGATGCTCTCATATCAACCAAAACATGGTTGATCGACTTCTACTGCGAAGATGCCTATAGGATAATTAGAAAAAACGATGTCCACCTCGACCTTGTGAAAAAATACTATGGCATCGCTTAACATTGACATATCTCATATATCTCCTTTCAATATAGACCGTTCCTTCTCCTTTCGGGAACGGTCACCTACATAAGCCCTACGGTGTTAACATTTAGGGATGAAAAAGGTAAGCAAAATCAAGGGCTTATGTCACATCATCAAGCAGGGGTAGGCATAGATGACCTGCCCCCTGCTTTGTGTGTGAAATCGCTTGAATTATTCATAAAAACATGGTATAATTATCTCATCGATAAATAATTTTCAGGAAGTGCTACCTATGAAAGCAGAAGAAATGATTGTTACACATGATTTACTCCGTATAGTGTCGGTATAAAACGGTGAAATCTATACGGAGTGAAATATCACCGAAACGCCGACCTTGTATTTATTAAGCCATGCAAAGGAGGATTTAGTTTATGTCAATGATTAAAATAGAAAATCTTACGTTTTCCTATCCAACGAGTTATGATAATGTTTTTGAAAACATAAGCTTTCAAATTGATACCGATTGGAAGCTCGGCTTTGTGGGAAGAAACGGCAGAGGAAAAACAACGCTGTTAAATCTTTTGCTCGGAAAGTATGAGTATAGCGGTAAAATTCACGCATCCGTGCGGTTCGACTATTTTCCCTATCCCGTATCGGATAAAGCGAAGCTTACGTGTGAAATTTTTTCTGAAATCGCCCCTGCGGCAGAGGAATGGGAGTTAATGCGAGAGCTGTCTTACTTGGATGTGGAGGCAGATGCGCTTTACCGTCCGTTTGAAACTCTATCAAACGGTGAGCAGACAAAGATACTGTTAGCGGCTTTATTTTGCAACGAAGGACATTTTCTTTTGATTGACGAGCCTACGAACCATTTGGACGTTCACGCTCGTGAAATGGTATCAGCATATTTGAAAAAGAAAAAAGGCTTTATACTCGTATCTCACGACCGTGCCTTCTTGGATGGATGTGTTGACCATATTTTGTCGCTGAACAGGTCAACCATCGAAGTGCAAAGCGGCAATTTTTCGTCTTGGATGGAGAACTTTGAACGGCAACAAGAATTTGAACTCGAACAAAACGAGCGCTTACAAAAGGATATTGTTCGATTACAACAATCGGCGAAACGCTCTGCGGTATGGTCTGACCGTGTAGAAGCGTCGAAAAAAGGAGCAGCCGACAAGGGTTATGTCGGGCATAAAGCAGCAAAGATGATGAAACGGTCAAAAGCAATCGAAGCAAGGCAACATCAGGCAATCGAGCAAAAATCCGGGCTTTTGAAAAATATCGAAACTGCCGAAAATTTGAAGCTCACTACGTTGATATATCACGCAGAAACGCTCGTTACCCTTTCTGATGTTTCTGTTTGTTATGACGAAAATGCGATATGCGAACCCGTTTCATTTACAATACAGCAAGGAGATAGAGTTGTCCTTGACGGCAGAAACGGAAGCGGAAAAAGCAGTTTGCTTAAACTTATAATCGGTGAGCCAATCGAGCATACAGGTACGATACAGCTTGCATCGGGACTTATCATATCCTATGTGCCGCAGGACACCTCACATCTACAAGGGAGTTTATCAGCTTTCGCTGAAGAAAACCATATAGATGAAAGTTTATTCAAAGCAATTCTGCGGAAAATGGACTTTGAGCGCGTACAGTTTGAAAAAGATATACAAGATTTTTCAGGCGGTCAAAAGAAAAAAGTTTTGATAGCGAAAAGCCTCTGTGAGCAAGCGCATCTGTACATATGGGATGAGCCACTTAACTTTATTGATGTGTATTCTCGTATGCAGATTGAGCAGCTCATAAAAGAATTTTCGCCTACGATGATTTTTGTCGAACACGATAAAGCCTTTAGAGAAACGATTGCGACGAAAACTTTTCGGTTATAAAACAGAGCGCGACAAGTTCCAATTTGTCGAGTAACCGCACCCCAAATCTTGGGGAGCAATAAACAAAGAATAAGCCCCACAAACTAAATACATAAGATCAGCACTCATCGTTTGAAAAAACGGTGGGTGCTTTTTTTATGCCAAAAAACAAGCAGAAAAGGAGCAAACACATGAAATTCAAGAACAAGAACCATCAGGCAATCTTCACCACGGCAGCTAACAAGCTAAACCGCAACGACAATGTGAAAATGTCGGTGCTTTACCTTCTGACCGCAGATGTGCGGTTGTGGAACGCATCGAAGCATCACATCAAGAAGGGCTATATCGACCTTGACAGCATAAAAGTCAAGAACGGTAACATCAAGGCATACACGCTGTTGTGTGTAGCCAAGGATATTGCCTGCGGTACGAGCTACCTGTCCATCCACGATCTTGCCGACACCAATCTCATTACAGCGAAGATGTTCGGCACGATAACCACAGCCATCGGAATCCGTCGATACGGACTCGATAGAAACAAGAAAACAAATGAAAAGGAGAACGAAAATGCTGAAACTATCGATTAAGAACCCCACCACACAAGCCACCGAAACCTTCGATGTGGCAACCGAATTCAATCAGTTTTTTGACAGAGCCAAGGAATACGGCCTCATCAATTCCATCTTTTCTCTGAAGGTAAAAGACATGAGAGCCGAGGATGCACCAATCCGACTTCATGCCGATAGCGATATTGGCAACGGACTCCTCCGTATCCTTCCCGACTCGGATAGTCTTTACGATGTAAGAGTCACAGACGAATCGGTGTCAGGTGTGCGTGAAGAACTGCGTGATGATCTCGAAGCAAACCTCGTGAACGAGCAGTATAGCGGCACCGAAGAAATGTACGCTGATATCAAGGAGATGATGAAATCCCTTGCAGGCACAAAGGTGTCCTTCTTCTGCCCGTTGACCGGCAACCTCTCCGATCACGACGGTGACTACTACGAAACCGATGCCTATATGATCAACAGCAATGCCGATGCCATTGAGGAAGCCATTGCAAAGGAACAGGCGACCGAAATCAACATGGCTGAATATGTCGGCGACCACGCAGGTATCAAGGATAAGCTCGTGTTCGCAGAATGGGGTGTTGAGGAACACCGTGGCACTCTTTATGGCAAGATCGATTGTTACCTCACCGAATCCCTCACGCCCGATGAAACGGAACGCCTCCGTGATGCAATCAGCGGTCAGAACAGCGACGGTCTTGGCGAGGGCTTTGAACAGAGAGAAATACCCATCGACGAGGGTGACCTCTATGTCTCCTATTGGCATAGCGGTGACGATTACTTTCTCCACACCGAGGAAGAATTCGACGAATACCTCTCGCAACTCCCTGGGATGAGATTCGGAGGTTGATCTATGACAAACTTCTATGAAAGACAGCTTCAGAGAATGTTCGGAGATTCCGAGGTTCTCTCGGCAGATACGGTATTTGCAGGCAAAGCGATGGTCAGCAAAATCAGCGATGACCTTCGCGCCAAGATAGAGTTTGTGACGGCAAGAGTATCAGGACAATACGAAGGTCTGAAACTCTCCATCATAAACAAAAACGAAGGGCTGATCGACAGCCAAACCTTCATGTTCCATGAGATCATAGGACTCAAGGGCGCGGCGAGAGATCGGAAGCCCCATATATGGGATGACAACGGCAAGGCGGCATGGTTCGGATACGAGCCAACCCCTTCCGAATTTGAAGATATAGCATCAAAGGTCGAGGATTATGTCGATATGTACGCAGACCAAGAGATGCAATATAACGGTCATGGAATGGGGGTGATGTGATATATGGGTGTGCTATTTTCTGCGGTCACGGTAACCGCAGGCGAAAAACAAGCGGAATTCCTTGTAGCAGGTATTCCAAAAGAATACGGTGACCTTGAAGGTTGGGTTCGGTTCGAAGAATTCATGGACGAGCTTGACGAGGAATGCACGGTGAAGGTTCACGCCGATGCGTATGTGTATGGCGAAGGTGAAG
>JBGVFH010000087.1:0-43863 GCA_045120955.1 Eubacteriales bacterium
AAGTACACTCTTCCCGGCAATGATAGCATGATAGTCGAAGGGACTATCCCCATCTCGCAGGAGCTTACCGATGAACAGTTGAAGTCTTACGTTGAGTCATTAAGAGCCGACATAGAAAAGCTTCTCACTGATACGGATAAAGAGTATATAAAAATACTCGAAAGCGTATATAACGGCGCAGCTCGTGATATGAAATCCAAGAGGGATATTGAAAGGCTGGGCTATACAAATGCACGAAGCGATTATTATATTCCCATCAGGCGCGCTGATATAGCGAGTAGCGTGGATACGGAAAACTTCTTTGATGAAATGAGAGTGAGCAACGCGTCGTTTAATAAGGATACTGTAAAAGGCGCTAAAAACAGACTGCTCATCGAATCAGCCGACGTGGTATTTAACCGACATATTCGCGGAGTATGTCAGTATGCGCATCTGTCCGCACCCATTGAGAACTTTGATAGACTGTTCAATCTTGATGTGTCTGGAAATCAAAACGCGCCATACTCTATAGCCGTGGCAAGTGAAGACGTTTGGAAGAGCGGAAAGCAGTATTTCCAAAAGCTTATTTCAGACGTGCAGGGAATATCCCCAAAAACCGAGGGAATGGCTGCCCTTGCTTTTCTTCGTAGCGGTTATGCAAAATATCAGCTTGGTGCAAATCCCAAGGTGTGGTTTACTCAGCTTTCCTCGATGTTTGCTTCTTCAAGCATACTTGATGCGGATTGCATTACAAGGGGAATGTTTATAAAAGCAGAGGAGGTTGACAAATACAGTCCTTTGGCAAAACTGAGAAACAATGATAATACAGCGGCCATGGCACAAGGTGTTTTGGATAAAAATACGGTATCGAGACGTTTTGCAAGGAGCGCGGGAAAGCTGGGGGATGCTCTCATGATCCCCGTCGGTAAGATGGATAGATTTGTCGTTTGCCGTCTGTTTGGCGCGTGTCAGGCTCAGGTCGAGAAGAATGGCGGTGCAAAGGTAGGAACTGAGACGAATAAACGCGCAGCAGGCGAGTTACTTGAAAAAGTCATTTTAGAGACACAACAAAACTCTATTGCTACCGAAAGATCTAAGGCTATGCGTTCTGGAAACGAGTTTATGAGAACCATAACAATGTTCTCAGCTGACAGCATGAAGACCATAGGCAGAGTTATAGACGGAATGGGAGAGGTATCGGTGTTAAGGGCTAAGCTCAAGGCGGCAACGGATCCAAAACTAAAACTGGAACTTGAGGCTCGTTTAAAGACGGCGAATCGAAAGGCGCGCAAGGCAATAGGCGCTCTCGTGACCTCTGCCGCGTATATGGTAGCAGTTGCTGAACTGTTCAGATGGCTGTTTGATAAAGAGACTGACGAGGACGAGACAGCGACTGAAAGGCTCGTGACGAACTTTGCTGGAAATATGCTCGGGGGTCTGCCGTTATTCAGGGACGTGTATTCGTATTTTATCGATGGTTTTGGCATGGAAAACTACGCATATTCTACGCTTAACGATCTTCTTGTCAGCGCGAAGAGTGTCACCGACGCGGCGACGCTTCTTGTGTCGGGAGATGGAACAAGCCAGGATATAGCGCTTTCTCTACGCAAAATGACTTATTCCGCGGGCCAGATCTTAGGAGTGCCTACGCGAAATCTATATAATGCCGTGTATGGCTTAACTAAGCGCTTTAGTCCGCAAACCGCTTATAAGCTTGATAACGTATTTTATGAAAAAAATTATCAAACAGATCTCTACCGAGCTATCGAGGAAGATGACACTGAGATGATAGGCATGCTTATGAGTATGCTTTGGGGTGAGCGCATGGGAGACACGCTAAATGAAACAGTGTTTGACGAGCTTTATTTGTTGTCTCAAAAGGGTTATAAGGTCATGCCACGGGTTATTCCTGTGACATTGACGGTCAATGATGAAGAAATCGCGCTTACAACAGAGCAAATACAGAAGATAAGAGAAAGCTATGCGGAATCTCTCGGTCATCTTACAAGTCTGTTTGAAATCGAGGCGTATAAAACACTTTCTGATGAACAGAAGGTAGAGGCTATCAAACAAGTGTACAGTATTTGCTATGATTCAGCAATAGAATCCACTCTTGGGATAGATAAGGGTAAAAGTGTATTGATTGCCAAGACTATCGGAGCCGACTTACTTTCGATTGCTACTGTTGCCACGAAAGGAATCGCGAGTGACGTTGACAAGAACGGTGATATCGTGAGTGGTAGCAAACGAAAAAAGGTTGTCTCGGCAATAAATGCTCTTAGTTTATCACCAGATCAGAAACTACTGCTTATATGTGCCAAGGGGTATAGCTTAAGCGACGGTGACGTGCGAGGACTCCGCGCTGAGAATGCCAAGAAACGGCTTTTGAGATACATACTCAATCTCAAAAATGTTACTCAGGAAGAAAAAGCCGAGCTTGCTAAGATATGCGGATTTGAGGTCAAAAATGGGAGAATTGTAGCAAAAACATCATTATCTGCACAATAAATTGCGACTAAATGCAGTTTAGTTTGTGGTATTATATTTTGCAGGGAGGGATGCATATGTTTACGATAATTCCTGCACAAGAATCAGAAGTTACCAAGCTCGTTTGTCCTCATTGTCACGAGAAGGTACCCAGAATAGGCATAAGGAAGGGCTCAAAGCTCGAAGGTCTAACCTTCAGGTGCCGCCGTTGCGGTCTGTTTTGGGAAGTTAAAACTGAATAAAATTGCGCCAAAGTCCATTGAGACAGAGCCACATTTACCAAGGAAATATTGGTATTTGTGGCTCTTTTTTTCTCAAAATTCTGAAAGAAGGAGGAAAGAAGTATGTCTAAGAACAAGTTTGCTACCAATCAGGGCGGCGTCATCAAGTCGCCTAAGCCCACTAATCAGCCCAAGGCTACCGTTGTAAAGGGTAATGACCTTAGAAACGGAACTAAGAACTCTAAGTAATTCACAATAAACGCACAGGAGGAGAAACGACATGGAAAACGATAAGATACTCGACGAAGAACTCGACACCGAATTGGACGAGGATACTTCATATGAAGACGACGCCAATGACGATGGAGAAAGAGACGATGAGTTTGAGTACGACAAGGACGGCAATATAATCATTCCCGAAGTTGTCTTTGACGATGAGGACGCAGAAGACGACGAAGAAAAGGCAGATGAGGAAGCCGCTGAGGAATCGGATGAGTCCGACACGGATGCGGAGAGCGAGGACTCCGAAGAAGCAGAGGAAGCACCCGAAACAAATAACGCAAGCGACGAAAAGGACGCACGAATTGCAGAGCTTGAAGCAGAGCTTGAAAAGCTCAAGAATCAGGGCAAGGACACTCTTTCCAAGCTTGGCGTAAAGAGTGACGATGTTATGGAGGGGCTTGTATCACTTGCTGCAGAGGCAGACGGTACAACTCCCGAAGAATATCTCAAGAAAAAGCTCTCAGAGGAACAAGCAGCACAGGGCGTCGCTCTTTTGAGGGCACAGGAGTTTGAGAAGATCGCTCGCGCAGATCTTGCAGAGCTTCACGCCGCTTACCCTGAGACAAAGCAGTATACCGACATCCGAAAGCTTCCTGAGGATATTCTTGCGAAGTTCGGAAGGTTTCGTGATGCTGGTCTTTCTGCTAAAGAGGCTTATGCAGCGGCAAATCCCGACGGCATAAGACAGAACATAGCGACAGCTGTAAAGAAGCAGTCGCTCCACGAGTCAAAGAGTCATCTCCGCACGGCAGTTCCCAAGGGCTCAAAGGATAATTCCGTTGTAATGCCCAAGTCCGAGCTTGCACGCTGGAGAGATATTTTTCCCGGAATGTCTGACAAGGAACTTCAATCCTTGTACAAATCAACAATCTAAATAAGGAGAATCAAAATGTTTAAGCTTTTGAAAATTGAAAACGCTCGTATGAACGTACCTGAGCCCGTATTTCATGAAGCAACTGCTGGCGAGGCAATTGCTATTGGGGAGGCTCTTGTACTTACGAGCGGTAAACTTACAAAGTGCGGAGCTACTACCAAGCCCGAATTTATCGCAATCGGTCAGCTCAGCGCAGGCGCAGCAGACCGCAAGGTAGCAGTTTGCCGCGTTGAATCCAATCAGGTATATGAGGTACCCGTTACCGCCGCACCTTCATCGCTCAAGGTTGGCGACAAGGTGACCATTCACACGGACGGTCTTCAGGTCACCGCAACCAAAGACGGCGGCTTGGTAACTGTTGAGTCTATCAACGGTGCAGCTGCTGCAGGCGACACTATTGTCGTCAGAATATAATCAGGAGGATTAAATAATGTCTAATTTTCATTACAGCGCAATGTCGGGCAAAAACGACCCGATGTTTGGTAAGTTTGAGCACCCTATAAAGGCGCTCATTGAGAACGAGTCCAAAATATTGGAAAAGGAGAAGTCTATTCTTGACGTCCTGTTCAACGTAGAGAAGTCCAACAAGTACGCCGAGACTATCATGGGTGAGTCTGACTTTGACACTTTCATGGCAAAGGAAGAGGGTCAGGGCGCAGAGAACGACTCCGTAGAGAAGACCTACGACAAGACCATTTCTCATATCGAATTTGCTAAGGAATTTACCATCACTCGTAAGATGGCTGACGACGCAAAGTTTGGTATGGGTGCAAACATGACCAACAAGCCCAAGAAGTTCGTAAGAGCTTACTACAAGACCAGAGTTAAGCTCGCTGCGCAGGCGCTTATCAATGCGACCAAGACAAGCTTTGTTTTTAACAAGGCAAATGTAGACCTTACTACAGGAGACAAGCTTCCCCTGTTCCACAACAAGCACACCTACTCAACCGACAAGATGAAGGGCAAGACTCAGTCCAACTACTTCTACGGTGATATTTCCTCCAGTGCAGATAAGCTCCAGAAGACTCTCGCAGTCCTTGCAAACAAGATGCGTAACTTCAAGGATGAGAACGGTGAGATCATGGGTTACACCGCCGACACTCTTATCATTCCCTGTAACAGACCCGATCTTGAGATGATAGCAAAGGCTGTAATCGGCACCGAAAGAACAACCGGCTCCGACTACAACGATATCAACACTCAGTACGGCAACTGGACTCTTGTGGTTCTTGACTACTGGGAGTCCGACAGAGACGAGATCATGGTACAGTCCTCTGAGGCAAACAAGAATCTCCTTGGTAATATGTTCTTCAACCGTGTAAAGCTTGACATCACAAATGGTATTGATCCTCACACCAGAAACTTCTTCTGGAACGGATACTGCCGTATGGGTGTAGGCTTTGGCGCTTGGAAGCACATGCTCCGCGCTGTTAACTCTACATCTTCTGTAACTAACGCAGACGCACTCGCATAAGAAGCTTGCGAGTCTGATAGGAGGACAACGTGCGCGTATCTGAGTTATACAAGCAGGTAGCTCAGTTAGGCTTTGAGGACTCTCTTGAGGACGATAGCAGATTCTATTATGCGGCAAATAGAGCCTTACTGCAGGTCAGTGCAATACGCCCTGCAGTAAGTGCTTATATAATCAACCATAAGCCTATGAAGAATCTGATAAAGGAAAACACCTTTACTCCCATAGAGAGGGCTGAAGACCTTTGTTTTGAGGCTACCGATGCAAAATCCTACTACTTTGAGGCAGACGGCAACGGCACTGTGTATGTTGAGACGGTAAACCAAAGCGGTGCGTGGGAAATAATTGGCGTGAAAAAGTTCTCTGCAAATCACAATTTTGTCGCTTACAGAGGCTTTGTCAAAAACGACGGTGAGTTTACCACGGGGCTGTTCAGACTTCGCTTTGTTGGTGAATATCTGTACTCTGTAAAGAACGTTGCAATGTACAGACATATCTACTCCGACGCAGAGGAAGATATACCAGCATACAACGCATATACCCGTTATGATATAAGTGCTCTCGCACCGGGATTTCTCTCGCTTGAGACACCGCCTATAACGGTGGACGAAAACAATATGCGTCTTAACCAAGATTACGACGTCGAGGGTGAAAGAGTTATACTTCTCCCGCACGACACCACAGGCTGCTTCAAGGTGCTATATCGCCGCAAGCCTGCCGAGTTGGAATATATAGGCTCTGCGGTGGACGACGAGACAGTTATTGATTTGGATGAGGAGCTTTGCTCATTGTTGCCTACGCTGATCGCTTCTTACGTTTGGGTGGAGGATGAGCCGACAATGGCGGAATACTATCTTGTACTTTATCGTGAGCGTGCTATGGATATAGAGCGTAGGATCAAGCGCTCGACCCCCGTGGCTATCAATAATACGAATGGCTGGTGATAATATGGCAAAGAACATACTCCAAAGCAACGACGTATATAACGCATACTACGGCGACTTCCGAGGCGTTGATTTTTCAAGCGACCACACACAGGTCCATAAGCAGCGCCTCGCATACGCCGCAAACGTATTTAAAGACTATCAATCGGGGCAAGGTCAAGCACTTGAGACCATAGCAGGATTTAGGCGCAGGATCGAGCTACCCGAAAACCCTTTTATCTATGGAATACACCGCTTTCAGCACCGAGAGGCAGGCAAGATACTGACAAAGGTGTTTGTCCATGCAGGTGATAAGCTGTATCTGTGGCACAACTACCCCCACAGCATCAACGTTGTTATAAAAGAGACTATAACGCTCCCGGAGGAAAGCGACAATATAAATGGCACGCGCATATTCAAGATAAAGCTTGGCGATAATGTAGCAGCGGTGAGGGATGTAACCAAGACCGACGGAGAGAGCATATACCTCAACGTAGACTATTACGACCCCAAAACGCATGAGCTGAGCATATCAAGAGGAGACATCACGCAAGGCGACAATTTATATGTATCCTATGTAGAGGGCATTATAACCACTGACGACGCATTGTTTGCGGGTATGAATGCCCGAGCGAGTGCGTCTTTTGTATTTAATAACAAGCTTTATCTTATCGACGGCAAGAACTATATAGTTTACGACGGCAATACGATAGGCAGTGTTATGGATAATGCGTATATTCCAACCACTTATATCAACATTGTACCCAGCGGTGAGAATGCGGACATAGGCAAGGAATACGAAATGCGAAACATTTTGCAGCCTAAGTTCAAGCACACCTTCATTGCAGACGGTACTACCACAGAATTTTATCTCAACGAAAACGAGCTTGATTCCGTAGTCGAGGTCAAAGTATACGGTGAGATCGTAGAAGATTACGAGGTGGATCTGTTACACGGCAAGATCACGCTTGCGGAAGCACCACAGCGCCCCGAGGACGTGGAGAACGGTGCGTACCCTGAATTCTATGCAGGCGTAGAGATCACTGCTCAGAAAACGTTTACAAGCATCTCAGGTGTCACTGACGAATTGGCAAACATCGAGACACTTATAACCAACTGCACAATAGCAACGATCTTTGACAATCGTGTGTTTATGTCGGGTAATCCCAACTATCCCAATCACGTCTTTTACTGTGGTCTTAACTCTACAGGATATGCAGACCCCACATTTTTTGGTGCATTCAACTATATGCAGGACGGAGTAGGTAATTCACCCATCACGGGAATGATACCTGTTGCCGACACTCTTATGGTGCTCAAGGGAGATACCACGCAAGACGGCTCGGTATACTTCCATACGCCTACTGAGACAGGTGAGCATCTTAAGCCGAAGATATACCCCTCCACACAAGGACTGTGCGGTATAGGATGCCTTGGAGCGTGTGTGAACTTTATGGACGACCCGGTATTCATATCTCGCTTGGGCGTTGAGGCTGTCGGTCAGCTTTCTGTGAGATATGAGAGGGCAATAGAACACCGATCAAGCCTTATTGACGCAAAGCTTGTAGGATATGACCTCAAGAACGCTGTGCTGGAGGAGTGGAACGGATATCTGATGGTGCTTGTGGACGGAAAGATTTTTATGGCAGACAGCCGGCAGAGATATACACACGAGCACGGCACTATGCAGTACGAGTGGTACTACCTTGAAGATATCGGAGTGTTTGAGGGGCAGTACACCGAATACAGATACGCCACAGAACTGTACAAGGAGCTTGAGGGCGTTACTGTGAGATACTGCACTAAGTGCCACCGCTCAGAGGCTGATTGCATATGCGAGGACGAGGGAAACATTATAGAGCTTCCGCTTGGAATTGCCAATGCAGTGTATTTTGGTGACATAGACGAGGTGAAGGATCTCACGGGCGTGGTGGTTAATCCTGCAGACGACGACGGTAAAGCTACAGTATCTGTCATTGAGGAGCGTGTTACGGCAATGATAGAAGAAGTCCCGCACAGCGTTGGCATTTCCTATGCCGTTCATGAACTGATAGACCCCCTCACGGAATCGGTAACAGGCTACGAGGCGTACTTATGTGAGACAAAAGGAAACTACACAGGAGGCGTTTTTAAGCGTGCTACATCGCTCAAGTCAATGGACGACAACCTATTTTTTGGCACATCAAACGGAGTTGTGTGTTCGTTCAACTTTGACAAGCGCTCAAGCACAGGGGAGATACCGTCTCAGTATTATACTTTTGACGAACGCACGATATATTGCGGTGTTGCGACCAAGATGGACTGTTGCAACGTCCCGCACCTTACCAAGACTACCATTAAGAAGTCCACGGTCATTAAGACCAAAGCATTGCAGACCTCCGCAGCAAAGATCAAGGTCAGAAGCAACAGGAAGCCTTATGAGCAAATATCCCGTATTAACAGCACGAGATTTTCGTTTGATAATATGGACTTTGCCGACTTCTCATTTGCAACTACTGACCAAAGCTTGTTTGCTGTAAAAGAAAAGGAAAAGAAGTGGGTCGAAAAGCAATACTATGTCTATTCTGACGAGTATATGAAGCCCTTTGCTCTTTTCTATATCTCGTATCGCTACAAGATAGCGGGACGTTACAAAGAATAGGAGTAATCATGAAAAAACTCACAAATATAACAAAAAATCAAATATCCCAAAAGGGCGTACAGGCTCTGTCGGACAGACCCAATTCCTCAAGGAAATATGGAGAGGGAGGACTTTCCGCGGCTCAGCTTAAGGCGTGGTTTGATAAACTCTCCGCTTTTCTTGCCGAAAAGATCAACGAGATACAGGACGTAATGGCTGCTGATGATGGCGCAGAGTATATCCGTGTAGTTCTTGATGAGGTCGGTGTTACCGATCTGAATGAATTTATACAGGCGTTTGTGTCGGCAAAGGCGGCAAGCGACTTTTTCAAGGTATATCCCAATATAGCTGCCGAAAAGCCTGAGCTGCTTCAGAACGTTATCAACGATCTTGAGAAAAAAATTTCGGGATTTTCAGAAAAATTGAAAGATTTGGGCTACGGATATACTGCGGCAGCTGCAACAGCAGTAGAGGACGAGGGAGAGCCACGTATAGATGTTACTACTGAGAATTATGACGGTGGAAAAAAGCTCGTCTTTACGTTTTGCAATCTGAGCGACATGATACCTCGTCCGTTCTATCGCTATTCTGCATACCCCGACGGCACAGACTTCTCAGAAACATGGAGCGCAGAGCATAAATACATAGGTATTTACGTTGGACTTGAAGCTCCCACGGATAAGAGTGGATACAGTTGGACGCTGTATCTGTCACCCACATCCTTTAACGAACTTACCGATGTTCCTTACAGTTATTTGGACGTTGACGAGAACGGATATCTCTGCCTTAGTGAAGACAAGACGATAGGCTCGCCTATGGGTTTTGTAGGTCAAATCGCCTCCAACGCCCTCAAAGGAAGTGTAATCGGCTCAGCTGTGGCTATGAAGGATGTATCGCCTTTGGAACACGAATTGGATGTAAAGGTAAGTAGAAAGAATTTGATACCTTATCCATATGCAGAAACAACTAAAACCGAAAACGGCATTACCTTTACCGATAATGGAGATGGTACAATAACTGCCAATGGTACAGCTACTAATAACGCAGTATTTTATATGTCGTTTGAGACACCCATAAAAGCAGGAAAATATACATTGAGCGGTTGTCCTCAAGGCGGTGGTTGGGACAATTACCTTATAGCATTAAACTATACAAGAGGTGACGAAACGGTCGGTGGGGTAAGAGATTTAGGTGATGGTGCTTTTCAAGAATTTACAGAGCCAACAACAGTTCAAACATATATCTTGATTTTGGGTGGTGCAACGGTAAACAATCTCATATTTAAGCCACAGTTTGAAAAAGGCACAGCCACACCTTATGCACCTTATCTTGATGATGTAAGCTCTGTAGAGGTTAAGAGATACGGAAAGAATTTATTGCCTTATCCATATAAGGACACAACTGTAACCAAAAACGGCATTACCTTTACTGATAATGGAGACGGTACAGTAACAGCTAATGGTACTGCTACAGATGCTGCTATATTCTTTGTTGATTATTTTTTGTATGAGTATAAAGCTGGCACATATACTATAAGCGGTGCAGATGGTGGCTCTTTAGGTGATAATAGCTATCATATACAAGTAGCAAGCTTAAATAATACTTTCTCTGCTTTTAATGTTACAGATAAACATAATTTTACAATGGATAGAGCAGATAAATTGATTATTCAGTTAGTCGTCTATAAAGGATATACAGTAAATAATCTTATATTTAAGCCACAGTTAGAAGTAGGCACGACTGCCACACCTTATGAGCCATATGTAGAGCCTACTACTTACGCAGTAGAAGCAGATGGAGCTGTTAATGGCGTTATGTCTCTATATCCAAGCACAACGCTCATAACAGATAACAGGGCGCTCATCGAGTGTGAATACAACCGAGATATCAACAAAGCGTTTGAAGAATTAACGCAAATAATAATTAGTTTAGGAGGTAATATTTAATGTTTCTTAAGAATTTTATCAAAAAGGGTCTTATGGATGCCGTGGGCAAGATGCCCGATTATCAGGTAATACTCAACGCCGCAGGATGGCACGAAAAGGGTGTGCTTACCGAGGAGGATCTTTCGGAGCTTGATAGTCTCATTGAAGCTAAGAACGCTGTGCCTACCGAAACCGCACAGCAGACTATAGCAATGGAATGATAACAACGTAGGTGAAGAAAGGAGATTCTATGAGCGAATTTATACCGGGTATAAAAACATGGTACGGATATAAGAAAATCGACTACCTCTCGCTTGGGAATAAGCCTACGTTTGACCTTGTCGCATCGTACCGAAAAGCAGGCTCTTACGAATGGACTTGCCCCAAAGATGGAGAGTATATCGCTCTGATCGTTGGCGGTGGGGGAGGTGGTTATGTAGGAAAGACATATTATAGTTGGGAGCTTGAAGACAATGAGTATATGATTTTCTTGGGTGGAAGACACGGAGATTTCAACATATGTCGAGGTGATTTTTCTGCTCAATCAAAAATTCCTCTCGTGGTAGGTGCAGGTGGAGAGGCTGGAACTTATGTTGAACGAAATGGTGAAGGTACGCACAATGGTGGGGGCTTTTCAGGTGGAACATCAAGCTTTAACGGCATAACTGCCGATGGTGGAATGTATGGTACAGCTGCAAGCTTTTACACAAGCAACAAACGAATACCTGCTCGTATCAGCGATAAACTCAGAGGTTGGTTTGGTCTCGATATTTTTCTTGATGAAGAGGGTAAGCCTGTTACAATGCTTTGTGATGGCGGTGATGCTATAGAGCCTATATATCCTTACAGTGGCAATATAGGTGATACTAATATGCCATCGTTGAACAAGTATAAACTATCACCGAGTATATATCATACAGACCGTCTAAACCCAACCGTCACGGCAATTACACCTACAGACTGTGGTGCAGGAGGAGGCGCACTAAGAGCATATTCGGCTTATGTTGTCGATTGGACACTCAACGGCGCACCCGGAGCAGACGGTGGCGTATTCATTTACAAAGTGAGGTAATGATATGACAGTAAAACTTAAAAACAATATAGTTGTCGAGAAGATACCCTTCTATGCCGAGCCTGTTTCAAAGTGGTACGGAGAGGAGTTTGCAAAGCAGTGTGTAGAAGCTCCTGAAGATGTCAAGTGTGGTATGGTGTATGACCCTGAGACAAACACATTCTCTGAGCTTAAAGAGGAGAGCGTGGCACAGAAAGAGCCTACTACCGCAGAAATACTTAACGCATTGTTGGGGGTGACGGAGAATGAATAAGCTACAGAGAGCGGAGCAGCTCCGCAGAGCATTACAGATGTTTGCCAAGTCCCTGAGCGAGGACGAGGCAATAGAGGTCGCTACCATATACGATGAGTGGAATGTGGGCAAGACCTATGCCGTGGGTGATTATCTTACCTATGGCAAGAATAGCGTTGGTGATCCTCAGCTTTACAAGGTAGTGCAGGCGCACACATCTCAGGCGCAGTGGACACCCTATATAACGGCATCCTTGTACACTCCCATCGGATTGGACGATAACGGCTTTCCTATATGGAGTCAGCCGACAGGAGCGCACGATGCCTACAACATAGGGGATATCGTTGACTACAACGGCACTCTTTATAAGTCCTTGATAGATGGCAACGTGTACTCCCCCGAAGCATATCCTAATGGTTGGGAGGTATACAAATGGTAATAAAACTACTGAATAATAAGAGTGGCGTGATTCTGACAAGACAGCCTGAACTTGTACGCGAGGAGGCAGTATTCAAGTTTATTGGCGCTCCCAAAGGTGCGACGGCTATCTTTGAGAGCAACGGAGAGAATCTGTACCGTCCGCTCACTGAGGGTTCCTGCGTGGTTTACGTGGGCAAGCTTAAGGGTGAAGTAAGGATATCGGTGTCGGTGCTTGAAGGACAAGCAGACGCGTGCCTGTGGTCTTGCGAGGGGCTTAAAGTAGAGCCTGTTAAACACTCCAAACTCATAATGCCAAATGATATGAATCTACCGGAACGATTCGTTGAGTTAAAGCTTGAAAACGAAGAAATAAGGCTTAACCAAGAACGCCTTGAACAGCGCATGGCTGAGCTTGAAGAAAAGCTCGAAAACATTATGGAAGGTTATGATTTGACATAGGAGGAGACAGATATGAAAAAAATAATATTGACAATGCTTTTTTGCATTGTGATCGTTACGACCCTTTGTGCATTTCCTGTTGCTGCTGAGGACGTTACTGAGGCTGCAGAGACCTACGAGGTGATAGATGCCGCTATTGATCCTACACTGTTTACCCGCATTTGGGAATTTGTGGGACAGTATCCTGAGGAGACCGTTACAGTTGTCGGTACGTTGGCGCTTGCCGTGATGAACTTCTTTATTAAGAAGGGCAACGTCAAAAACTCCAAAGACACCAAGAAACTGCTGGACGTTGCCAATGAGACGCTTGGCGGTCAGAATGCTGTTGTCGGTGTCGTAAACGATATGATAGAGTGCTACAACGGACTTGCACAGAAATACGAAGCTATGAAGGAAAAATACGACCTTTACGGTGCCACTGAGGACGAGAGAAACCGTCTTGTCGGTGCTGTATTGGCAACCAACACAGCGATTTTGGAGATACTTACAACCGTTTACCCCAATTCCAAGCTTCCGCAGGGCGTAAAGGATATAGTAAACCTCAAGTACGCTAACTGCCTTAAGATGCTTGATGACGACACACAGCTTCGGGCTATTGTTGAGGCGGTGCGTAGCAATATAGGTAATTTAGAGGCAACAGGCGAAGCAGAAGCAGAGAACACGGAGGTGTGATGTATGACTAATCGCACCAAAGGAAAGATCCTAAAGATATCTGCGCTTACGTTGGACGTGGGGGTGCCGTTCATAGCCACGCTCACGCAGTTCCCGGTATGGGTAGAGACAAGCTCAGAAGCAACAATGTCCGGACTCTTTCTTGTGTTTGCGTTCCTGTCGTGCATACCTTTTCTCAAGCAGATAAAGGCTTATATGCGCTCTCCCTCCGCTTTTGTGGTGTGGATGGTGCTTACAGTGCTGTTTATCTGCTTGAGGAACATCATCGATCAGATGCTAATGGTATGCTTCTTTGGAACGATTGCAAACGCAGTAGGCGCTGTGCTGTACAAGCTTGGCGACATAGTAGGTAAAGATACTTAAGGAGGTATGGTCGTGGATAAGATTGATACGCAGGGCATGTCACGAGCTGAAGCTTTTGAAAAATCTCTTGTCGCAGAGCACGACGCCAAGAAAAAGGCGGCAAAAAGCCTTTTGAACAACGCCGGTATCTTCGTCGGAGTGTTCCTAATATTTGCGGTGATCGTCATTGTCACCACGGATATCAGCATAAACACCTTTACCGAGGTTGCAGCTCTTGGTCTTGATTTCTTTCTGCTGTTGTTCTGCTCTTACTCAATGTACGTAAACGCCGCAGACAGCGGTATGAGGCATGGTCTTCAAAGCGAGCTGTATACCGCTTCTTTGGACAGGTTTATTACTAAAAAGCAGAGCATTATAGACAAGCACCGTCAAACGAGACTGCACGAATTTTGCCGTGCATACATAGGTGAAGAGCTTAAAAACGTGAGAATGTCTATATTGGCTGTTGTCGGCTTCTCATATAAAGAGTACAATGAAAAGTGGAACAAGCTTGACGATAAGATCATAAAAAAAGACAGCACGCTTTCCAAAATACAGAAGACGGCACTTATTAAGGCAAATGCCATAAAGCCCGTAAAACTGACTCCTGAGATGATCATGCAGTGCGGCAGAGGCTCCAGCAGACGTGCACCTCTCGGTACCTTGCCTAAAACAAAAAAACGCATTCAGTTTGGCGCCAAGTTTGGTACGACCTTCATTACATCTTTGCTTATGATCGTTATAGTACTGGATATGGTCATTGATCCATCGTGGGAAATCTTCGCAACTTGTATGCTCAGGCTTCTCACTGTAGTAATGAACGGCTTTACAGGCTATAAGTTCGGCTACGAGAATATTGTTTTCGACACGGTAAACTACATGGACGACCAGACCGACCTCATGGAACAGGCACTGCAGTACTTTGAGTCACACCTTGACACTGACAAAGAAGCCGACGATAACGACATTCATTCTGACGAAGAGCCGATGTTGCAGAGTACTTCTGTTGCTACCAAGTTGCAACCAAGAGTCTTAAAAAGCTAATAAATAAGCCAAATTAAAGTTCCTTGGTAATGACGAGGTCATCAGTTCGATTCTGATTACCAGCTCCAAAATAAAATCCCGCAAACCCTTTAATTACAAGGGCTTGCGGGATTTTTTTGCTCATTTTGATTTTTGACCCCATTAGACCTAAATAGACACTATTCGTTTATCGTTGCAACCAAATTGCAACCAAATAAAAATGGGGTCATAACGTTATTTTGTCTTTTTCTTTAATTTGTCTGCTTCATTTCTCAAAAATTCAATGTCTTTTTTGGTAGATTCTGCGTAAAGCTCCACGGTCGTTGAGTATTTTGTGTGGCCCATAAGGTCCATTGTCGCTTTTTTATTGAGGTCGTTTTTGACGCAGAGTGAAGCGTAGGTGTGACGACACGAGTGCGGTGTGATCTTTCCGCCTGCGTTGGTCGTCATATCATATTTTTCAAGCGTAGGATAAAAGAAACGCTCTCTGAAGTTCTTGGCATCAAACTTTTTTCCCTGCGGAGAGGGATATAAAAACATTCCTTCAGATCGGAGCATCTTGGTGTAAAGGGGAACAACGTCCTCGGGTATCGCTATTATACGATCTTTACCCGCCTGTGTCTTGCTTCCAGGTGCATATATAATTCTTTCGTTGATATCAACGTGTGACTTTTTCAACGATAGAAACTCATTTATACGAAGCCCGTTGTAGCACAAAGCAAGTATCGCCATAATTACGTCGTCATTTTGCCAATGCTGCCACAGCGTGTCCAATTGATCGTCGTTGAACGCGACCTTTTCTGTTTTTTGAGGGGCTTGCGGCATATTCACCAGCTGAGCATAATTTTTGTCGATAAGGTCGTTTGCCATACCGATCTGGCACATAAGTGAGGCAACGTTCTGGATCTTTTTCCATGTAGCGTAGCCTTTTTCATTTTCGGCTGCGTAGTTGATAGCTTCTTGAATGTGATATGTCCGTATATCGCGCATCTTCATCTTTGCATATGGTTGCAGATATTTATATCCTGATATGTAATTAGTTAGTCCGCTCTTGCTGAGCTTTTCCTCGTTTTGACGTATCAGCTCCTCGTAGATCTCTTGCACAGTATAATCATACATTGACGTTATAGGAGATAAGGTGGCTTTTTCTAATGCCATAAGCGCCTCTGTACGTGTATCAAATGCTCCCAGACTTATGCGACGACGGTCAACTGTCACCTGTGCCGTCCACGGTCTCCTTCGGCGCCCAGCCTTTTTATAGACTGTGCCCATACCGTTTGCTCTACGCAACACCTTAGGAGCGGGGGTGGAAATTTGCTTTTTACCGCAATATCTGCAGTATATGCTGTTATCTTCAATTACTTTTTTACATTTTATGCAGTTCATGCAGATACTCCTTACATAGTTTGCCCTCTGAGAGGGCTTTTTTTATTTTGTTAAATGCGTTTT
The DNA here is from genome assembly GCA_045120955.1 of Eubacteriales bacterium. Taxonomy (GTDB): domain Bacteria; phylum Bacillota; class Clostridia; order Oscillospirales; family CAG-272; genus JAZMZS01. Next base: position 16,452 of record JBGVFH010000087.1, read on the forward strand.
TGCGTGTCTGAAACCAGCCCTCTCAGCTTCCACGGTGGTAAGGGCGTAAAATTCACCTTGAGTTGGCTCTATAATGACTCTGTCGTATTGTTGGTCGAAGGGAAGATGATATATTTTTTCTTTTTCACCACTTTCATCAATGCCGATATTACATTTGATAAGAGGATATTCGGAATACGCGAAGTTTTCAAAAACGGTAACATTTAATTCTTTTGCCACTTTACGTGCCACATCAGAGAGGGTAGTGGTGGTATAGAACACGGGAGTATATTTTATTATTGAATTGTTTATTCCCATAACAAACGCTGTACCGAAAAGTTGGAAAATGTGCTTCTCGTGAATGGTCTTTTCAGCTGACCAACGCTTGCACTGTATGACAAGTGTTTCGTTAGGGCTTATCTGCACGAGAAGATCACGCCCCATATCATTAAGTCCGGCTAAAGCTCCCGTATATTTTACAGTGTATCCTTTTGTTTCATGGATATATCCTATATATCTTTCGTATTCTATACCTATTTCCCAATCAGTCTTGTTTCGCTTTTTATATCGGTCAAGCGCAAGCTGATTTTTCTCAGCGGTAGAGAGGGTAGCATATTCTTCGGGCGACAGCCACTTTTTTAGAGTGGTATCGTAGTCCTCAGACAATGATGACATATGTACGTACGCAAGGGCTTCGTCAACGTTCACGGTCTTAAAGTCCTCGAGCCAAGGGAAAAGCGCTTCATAGGATTTAAGTAGATTTTCAAGTAATAATTTTTCCCTCAACAACTCTTTGTTTCTTTTCTTAAATTCGGAGGTTATTTCTGCAGCCTTATATGCGTGGGGAGATAATTGATCTATCAAATATTTGTCGTGGCATTCTTGGAGTTTGCAAAAAGAATTTGCTATCCAGGGGAAATCTAAGGTTTCTTTTCCTAAAGTTTGCTTATGTTCATTAACAGTGCTTTCCAAAAGCTTTATGGTGCTTCGATCAGCTTTGATTTTTTTATCAAGATCCGTTTTCTCTTGAGTAATACGGTTTAATTTTTCCACGCTTATTTTTGTGTATTTATCAATTTCTTTTTCATTGAATTGCAACAACCCAAGCGAATAAGCGAAAAATAAGATATGCTTACAGGGTTTGTGCCTATGGATAAAATCGTCGCAGGTGCAGCTCGTCAGTGTAACGTGATATACATTATTGTCGGAACGCATATCACAAGCAAATTGAGAATTAAGTATAGAAAGGTCAGAGTTTATAGCATTATTTAGTCTGTTTGTTGTAATGCTGTCAAAAAAAGAATAAATATTATAGTTCTTTCGGAAGGTGTTGCGTATCGTTTGTGATATGAGTTTTGAATTGTCGTCTATTGATGTTAGTTGTGCTAAACGAAGTTCTCGTTCTGCAATGTGCTTATTTAGATCAGTTAGTTTTTTGTCGTTGTTAAGCAAAGCTTGTGAAAAAGTGATAAGACGGTCTTCAAAATGTGCGTCAGAAAACTGAGGAATTTCATTTGCAAGATCAGAGTGCTTGAAAATACAATGTTCAAGTGCCTTTTGATATCGCGTGATTTCTTTGCGGCAGTTACGAAGATCTTCTGAATAAAGATATACTTTTTGATCCGCAACATCCTGAACTGCTTCTGAAAATTGCTTTGAACGCGTGTTTATATCCTCTGAGAGCTTTTTATTTTGTTTTTTTAGGCTGTTTATTTCATTTTTTAAGCTGTCAATTTTTGTATTTAATTCTCTATTGTTTGTATTTGATTCTTTCAAATCAGCTTGAAGATCGCTTTTTTCATCCTTTAGAGTGCCTATTTTCCCAAAAAGACAAAGTACTATAATAATTATTACTACTATTAAAAAAACTATCAAGCCCATTCAAAATCCTCGTAAATGTAAAAGTTTAGCGATATTTCCGTTATTTTTGTAAATATGTGTTGTTCTTCGGTAATTTAAATACCAAATATTACCTCTATACTATTAGACAATTTTCGACTAAAATATAAGTATAGGAGGTGGTATTATGTACACGAACTACAAAACTGCCAGAGATAATGCGTGGCAGTATTTAATTAGACATAGGGTAAGGGAATTGCCGGTAGATGTCTTTGCGCTGTGCAGGAAAGACAAAATTACGTTAGTGCCGTACTCGGCAAAAGAAGCCAAAGAGATGTTAGAACTCATCGGTATCGCGGATCTGATGAAGAAAACAGACGGTTTCGCCGTGCAGATTGAAGAAATGACCGTAATCTTTTGGGATGACCGGTTGCCGATGTCAAGACAGCGCTTTACGGTTGCCCATGAGCTGGGGCATATTATCAACGGCGATATCGGTACTGAGCCTACACGTAGAAACCAAGAGCCATCAGATGATGATAACCCACAAGAAACTGCCGCTAATATCTTTGCCGTGAGACTCTTGGCGCCTGCCTGTGTTTTATGGGCGCTTGGCGTGAATGATGAAAAAACGGTAGCGGATCTGTGCTGTATTTCTCAAACATCGGCAAAGTGGAGATTTAAGAGACTGAAATTGCTCTATGAGAGGGAAAGGATTTTTATGGAGAAGTACGGAAAATCGTGTTTTCTAATGTCGCCACTTGAAAGAAAAGTGTATAGGCAATTCAAAAAGTACATACGAAGTAGATAATTTTTAACCTCTGTGCATATGTGCAGAGGTTTTTTTATTTCTTCTCCTTTTGATGTTGCGAGATGATCAACTTGATCAGCTCGATTTTGTCGTCGGGCAGTTCTTCCTGAATTACAGTTCCGTCTCGTCCTACTACTGTAACGCGATTATCTTTGCCGGGGATATGTTCGACGTTTGAAACGGCATCTTCCTTGCCGAGAAGGTAATCAACGGAGACATCGAAATAAACAGCGAGTTTTTGTAACGTATCTCCGCGAGGCATCCCACCTTTTTTCCAGTTTGCTGTCATAGATGTGCTAATACCTATGGCTTTTGCAACACCAGTGGGTGTTGTACCTCGTTGAGAACATAGTCTTTTTAGGTTTTCGTAAAACATAAGTATCTCCTTGTGTAAATATTCTAAAAATCTAAATATAGATTTGTGCATCGTTGATGAAATTCTAAAAATAGAAATATTTTTGTTGACAAAATCTAAATTTAGATTTATAATATTACTGTGTAAATATACATAGTTAATTTTAACACAAAAAAAGAAAAATGTCAACAAAGGAGAGGAAAACAGTGATAAACGGAGAGAAAATCAGGGAGCTTATGAAAGAGAAGGGTATTCTTGGTAAAACGCTTGCGGCTAGGGTAGGGGTCAGCGAGCCTATGATATCCTTTATCCTCGATGGTCTTAGAGAACCAAGTGTCAGCGTTCTCGTGCGTATTGCTACGGAACTCAACTGTACCGTAGACGAGCTCGTAAACAAGCCCGCAAAATAAGATTTGCAAAAAAACATACCTCATCTTTCATAATAGAAATATAACAAATTGACAGGAGAAAAGCAATGACTTTTATCATTAAAATCGAAACATCTGAAGGTGCTGACGTAAGTAATTTATCCTCAGTAATAAAAGATAAAGCCGTGGATATACTGCGTTGCGACGGGATAGATGGCGTAACGTTGCTCCCAGTATTAAATAAAAATTCGTTTTTACATAACAAAGAAAATATCGTCATTTTAGTGGCACGGGATGGAACTGTAATTCAGGGAACAGTATCTGACAATGATTTTGAGTTAATTAAGTTGATGATTTCGCAGCACAAAAATTCAAAGAGAGGAGAGGGCAAATAATGTGTACGACCACTGCAACTATTACACCTGAGCTTGCGTCTCGAATAATGAGGGACGCGGGAATACGTATAGATCATACGACTGTGCGTGACGGTATAGAACAAGGAGTATTTCCTTTTGGGATCCTCATCGAGCGCTCCAGACGTGTATTCCTCATATCGCGAAAGAAGTTTGCCGCGTGGCTTATTGACTTTTGTGATTATGTAGTTGATTATAGCAAATGGGAGGATGAAGACTGTGCTTAATAGAGAGGAACTGAAACGTGCTGCCGAGAGGGGGCTGCCGGTGCTATACGAGGACCGAGTGCGTGGCTTCAAGACAACGGGACAGATAACAGCCATAATAGACCGTTATGAGAACGGCGAGAGGGCATTGAGAGTTGAGGTAAAGGAAATAAACAAAAACAGTGTGATCATCTGCGTCCCCGAAGCTCTCAGCTTGTGGAACGGAAGTACCGATAATTCTTCGGAAAGGAGGACGCTACATAATGCTTGAGATTGTTATATCTGTGTTAGCCTTCAGTTCTGTTATGGCTCTATGCGGTACCATTGGCGAGCGCATGATGAGCTACGGTCGTGAGAACGGTCTTGTGAAAGACAACTATGAGTTTTACGCTCAGACATCGGAGCAAAAAGAAAAAGCACCTGATGCTGGAACATCAGATGCTCGGATGTGAAAGATAATGGCGAAAGGATCATGCCGACTTATCACGTGACTATTATACCACAAAAAGAAAGGAAAAGCAAGAGGATAGGATTTAAAAATGTCGATTTTCATTAACAAAATTATAGTGGCGGGAAATCTGACCGCCGACCCTGAGGTGCAGCAGACTACTACGGGCGTGCCGGTGGTGCGGTTCTTTATCGCAGTGCGCAGGAAGTACGTAAAAGACGGGGAGACTCCCACGACGGATTTTCATCGCTGTACGCTGTGGCACGGGCAAGCCGAGTTCTTTGGTAAATACGCTCGCAAGGGTGATCTTGTGTGTGTTGAGGGAGAGCTTCAGAACAGAAGCTGGACGGACAAGCAGGGTCAGAAGAGGTACGCCACCGAGATAATAGGTGACGAGGTCAAGATACAATCGCTCCGCAGAGAGGGCGCATCCGCTGATGCCGGGAACGTCTCTGAGACTTACGTGCCGCCTACATATACCGCTCCCCCTGTTCCGCCCTTTGGTGAAGAGTATAAAGACGACGATCTTCCATTCTGATATTCAAATTTTATAAAAGGAGTATTATAAATGACCAATTACATCTGTATCAACGGCAAAAAAATCGAGCTGACCGCAGAACAGATAGCTCAGCTCACGGGAGGCGGATGCGCCTCAACAGTAAGGCTCTCTGATATCCCGGAGAGCGAGACATTCAAGCTTGGTGAGTATGAGTTTATCGTGCTTGAACATAACAACGGCACTGCAAAGGTCCTGCTTAAAGACCTTTTGTGCAAGTCCGCGTTTAGCGAGGAGGACTGTGACTTCAAAAAGAGTAAAGTGAAAGAGATCCTCTTGGACTTTTCCAATAAGCTCTCGGCTCTCATAGGAACGGACAATATCATTCCTCACCTTGTGGATCTCACGTCAAACGACGGTCTTAAGGACTACGGAGAGACTACAGAGCATATGTCTTTGCTTACAACCGATATGGCGCGTAAATACGTGCATATATTGGACAAGCACAAGCTTGATGTGTGGTGGTGGCTGGCAACGCCCTGGAGCACCCCTGCGCACGGATACGGTGAATACGTGTGTTGCGTCTCGCCGCGCGGTATTATCGGCAGCAATAGCTACGACGACAACGACAACGGTGTGCGCCCGTTTTGTATCTTAAATTCTGATATCTTTGTATCTTGATAAAAAAGGAGAAAACAACAATGGCAAAAGGTAAAATAGAAATCATCAACGAGGAACTCTTTAAGATCGGCAAGTACGAGCTCATAAAAATTAAAGATGCTGACGGAGTTGTAATGGCGGTATTCAAGAACTGTCCCTTCAGTTCTGTTATGGGAAAGAACAATAATTTTGCAGAGAGTGATATCCTCAAGAAGCTTACTGAGACGATACTTCCATATATAGAGAACATTGTCGGTTCTGATAATGTTCTTGAATTTGAAACAGACCTTTTCTCTCTCGACGGTTCCCGTGAATACGGTACCGTAAAATCAAAGATTAGCATTCCTACCTTTGATTTTTACCGAAACAACCGCGAGATCTTTGAAAAGTACAAGCTCAACGGTTATTGGTGGCTTGCGACTCCAGACAGTACTGCCATGTACGGAGACAGTTGCTGGGGACGTTGCGTCTCGCCGCGCGGTTATTTCAACTATTACGGCAGCAACATCGACTGCGGTGTGCGCCCGTTTTTACACTTTTCCTCTTCTATCTTTGACTCTTTGGAGCAGTAATGGCTGAAACCGATCTTAAAGTAATAGTAAAAGCAAAAGAACTTGCGGTTCATTCTTTCAAGCTTACCTCAAACAGTAACCGGTATCCAAAGAAATACCGACACTCCCTCGCCGACCGCATACAGCTGCGGAGTCTCGACATATACGACACTTTGCTCGAAGCCAACAGGATAAACAACGTAACGGGGAAGGCGCTCAGATGCGAGGCTATCACAAGAGCAATAATGTATTGTGATCAGCTGTTGTTCTACATAGAGCTTTCCATGCCTCTTACAGAACAGAGCGCCGAGTCCATACAGTACTGGAGCAAGTTGGTTACAGACGTTAAGTATATGGCTATTGCTTGGAGAAAGGCAGAAAGAAAATAAAATAATAGGTCGCCCGTTGTATATTTTTGCGTCTCGCCGCGCGGTAATATCAACAATAACAACAACAACAACGACAACGGTGTGCGCCCGTATTGGTGGACAGTCGGACAGAGTAAGCAAATGCTGAAATCAGAACACCACATCAAAAGAACGAGCGACCTTTCTCAAAAAGAGATAAACAAAAGGAGACTGTGCCGTATGACCGATTTTGAGAAAGTAATAGACTTTGAAAATATGTACCGAGCCTATCGCCGTGCCAAACGCGGCAAGGGCTATAAAAAAAGCTCCGCAAAATTCAATATTCTTGCGCTCGAAGGCGTAAATATGCTTATTAAGGAACTGAGGGATAAGACCTATAGAATATCGCCCTATAACGAATTCAAGGTCTATGAGCCAAAGGAACGTATAATTCAAACTACCTCTTTCAAGGATAAGGTCGTACAGCACAGCCTATGTGATAACGTGATCCTCCCGCATCTTGCGGAGGTATTTATTTGCGATAACTGTGCGGGGCAGAAGGGAAAAGGAACTCTGTTTGCTCTCGATCGTCTTAGTATGCACATGAAGGACTTTTGGAAACGCTACCGTAAGGAGGGATATATCCTCAAATGCGATATTTCGAAATTCTTTTATAACATATCACATGAACAGCTTAAGGACATTGTCGCCTATCACTTTGCCGACCCCGATATAAGATGGTTGTGCGAGTTGTTTATAGACAGCACCGAGGGAAAAGGAATTCCGCTCGGAAATCAGATAAATCAAGGCTTTGCGCTGCTATACCTTGACGGAATGGACAAGCTAATAACCGGAGAACTCGGTATAGAGTATTATGGCAGGTATATGGACGATTTCTATCTGATACATACGAGCAAGGAATATCTTAAATACTGCCTTAACGTAATAAAAGAATTCCTCGAAACGTTGGACCTGACGCTTAACGGTAAAACACAGATATTCCCCTTCAAGAACGGTGTGAGCTATCTTGGATTTCATACTTACGTAAGCGACAAGGGCAAGGTAATACGCAAGCTTAAGAACCAGAACAAACGCAACGCGCAGCGAAAATATCGGCGTCTGGCAAGGCTTGTAGCGGAAGGAAAGATCAGTAAAGAGACATTTCAAGCATCTTATGGTGCGTGGAAAAATCACAGCTCGCACGGAAACTGTTATCACTTATTAAAAGAGACCGACCGTATGGTCAGAAAGGTAATAAATGAGCAATCAATACAGTATATTTGACGAATGCTTCGTGGATAGCTTTGCCGGGGGCGGCGGAGCTTCCACGGGGATAGAAATGGCAACGGGTCATCCGGTGGACGTTGCAATAAATCACGATGAAGCTGCCATAATGATGCACAGGCGTAATCACCCTTTTACTGAGCACTACCGTGAGGACGTTTGGCAGGTGGACCCGATAAAGGCTGTAAGAGGACGTCACGTGCGCCTTGCGTGGTTCTCTCCCGACTGCAAGCATTTCAGTCGCGCAAAGGGTTCAGCTCTCGTGGATAAGAAGATCAGAGGACTTGCATGGGTGGTCCTTCGTTGGGCGGCATTGGTACGTCCCGATGTTATCATGCTTGAAAACGTTCCTGAGTTTGTGACGTGGGGCCCCGTAAGAAAGGGTAAGCCCGTAAAGAGCAAGGCGGGGCAGACCTATGAAAAATGGTATTCACAGCTTAAGGCGCTGGGATATGAGATAGAAACGCGCAACTTGTGTGCTGCCGATTACGGTGCGCCCACGATCCGCACACGCTTTTGCTTGGTCGCTCGATGCGACGGTAAGCCTATCGTCTGGCCCAGGCGCACTCACGCCCCGAGAGACAGCGAAGAGGTAGTAAGCGGTAAGTGCAAGCCGTGGAGAAGCGCAGCAGAGGTCATTGATTGGAGCTTGCCTTGTCCGTCTATATTTGAGACCAAAGAGAAGATAAAGGAAAAATACGGTCTTACGGTAAAGCGCCCTCTTAAGGACAACACGCTTCGTCGTATAGCGAGAGGGCTTGATAAGTTTGTGATCAAGAGTGCCGAGCCGTTTATCGTTCCTATCGGATACGGTGAGAAATCAGGACAGAAGCCGAGAGTGCATGATATAAATGAGCCGCTTCCTACTATCGTTGGCAGCGGAAAGCATCATCTTTGCAATCCTGTTATGATTCCGTATCATATGCACAATCATTCTAATGCAAGCGGAACGGATATGCGGGAGCCTGTGAACACAGTAACAGGCGTAGGTGCTCAGATGCTTATAACGCCGTCTGTGTCACCATATATCGTATCCAACAATGCCGGGAACGCTCCTCATGACGTTAACGACCCAGTACCCACGGTAACGACGGGAAATCGGAATTTTCTTTGCGCCCCCTCTTTGATACAGTATCACTCGGAACAGAGTGCAGGTGAGGTTCGCGGACAGCGCATAGACGCACCTGTTCAAACGGTGGATGCCGCAAACAGATATGGTTTGAATGCGGCATATCTTGTTCAATATTTCGGCGGAGAGGGACATTATCATTCTGTTGAAAAGCCACTTGCCACTATAACCACCATGGAGCGAGAGGGCGCGACCTTAGCGCATCTTGCACACTTCAAGGGTAAAGATAAAGGGCAGAGCCTAAACGAGCCTCTGATGACGGTTACTGCAAGTGACGGACAGTTTGCGGATATACGCATTAAAATTATCAAGTGGGACGGACATACCGAGCTTTATAATTGGAATAAGGTCAGGGTGTTGCTTAACAAGTATTGCGACTACAATTTGGCTGACGACGAGGTGCTTCTGATAAACATCTTAGGCTTGTGGTATTTTATCTCGGATATAGGTTTGCGTATGCTTGTACCCCGTGAGCTTTATGACGCCCAGGGCTTTCCTCACGATTATATCATTGACCGTGATATAAACGGAGAGAAGATAAGCAGAGGTGATCAGGTAGCCCGCTGCGGCAACGCTGTTTGTCCGCCTGTTGCCGAGGCTCTTGTGAGGGCAAATCTCCCTGAGTACTGTAAGCAAAGAATAAATGACATGACCGAGCTTCATCGAGTCATGGTGTCGTGACCGACAAAGGAGGTCTTGATGCCAAACAGGATAATAAAATCGAGCATATGCTCCAGTGAGGATATCGACAGGCTTACGTGGTTTGAAGAGGTCTTGTTCTATCGTTTGCTGGTGAATTGTGACGACTACGGGCGTTTTGATGGACGCGTGGCTATTATAAAAAATTTTCTTTTCCCCCTAAAGGAAAATCTTACGCGAAAGAATATAGATGATGCCATAAATAAGCTGGCGCGAGTAGGTTTGGTCTGCCGCTACGAGATAGACGGCAAACCGTTCCTATTCCTACCGACTTGGAACGATCATCAGAACGTAAGAGCGAAAACCAGCAAATACCCCGAGCCCCCTGAAAGCATATGCAAACAAATGATTTCAAATGAAAGCAAACGAAAACAAATGTCCCCGAATTCGTATTCGTATTCGTATTCGTATTCGGGAGAGAGAAACGCGCCCGCACACGTATGCGAGGAAAAAACAAACGCTGAAAAGAAAGCATACGGCGAATTTTGTAACGTCATGCTGACAGATGAAGAGAGGGCGCAGCTGTCGGAAAAGTACGGCGGCGCAGCTGAGGTGCTAATTGACAAGTTTTCCGCTAAGCTCAAGTCCAAGGGATATCAGTTTGCGGACCATTACGCCACCATAGTGCTGTGGGAGAGTGAGGATAAGCAAGCATCGAGTGCTACGGATCAGAAGCACGCTGAGATAGAGGACTGGTTTGAGCAGCGCCTAAAGCAAACTTTTGGATAAAGCATTTAAGGAGAGGTAAAATGGCAAAAGTGGATATATTGACCATCGGCAGGTCCATTGCAAAATGCCGAGAAGAAAAGAATTTGAGTCGTCAGGAGTTGGCAAAGAAAGCAGGCGTGGCGTATCAGTCTCTCTACTATTGGGAGAACGACTGGGCAACACCGCGTGTGGATTTGCTCATATGCATAGCCGATGCACTTGATGTTACCCTTGACGAGCTTGTGGGGAGGAGGGCGAGAGCGTGACCGAGACAGAACGATTGACTCAACTGCTTAAAGAGGCAGACAAGAACACATCAGATAAGCTTATCATGGACTATGAGGAATCCGTTGCTGACAACGCCGCGTATCTCCTTGCCCACGGTGTTATGTATCCTCCGTGTAAGGTGGGAGATACCGTTTACATAATCGACAATAGCGATATGCTTGAAATTGATCCATCAGTTTGCAGTGTGGTTGACGACGAGATATACGAGATGGGTTATGGAAGAACACAATCAGGTGAACTGAAATGGCTCTTTTTAGTGCTGGAGTCGGGTGCGGATTTTTACGACACTGACGTCGGTAAAACCGTATTTCTCACTCAAGAGGATGCGGAGCAGGCATTGCGGGAAAGGAGCCTAAAATGAGCAAAGAGAAGCAGAGACGACTTGACGAAATAAACAGACCGATGAATGAAGAGCTTTTTAATAAGCTTGACAAGATATACCAAGATGTGGCAAAGGTCAACGCAGAGAGGGAACCTCTTGAACAAGCTATTGAACTTCTCCGAGCCGAATACGAAAGAGCCAAGAAGTTGGCGTATGTCAAGAAACCTCTTGCTTGGGCGTTATTCCATGTGTGGAAAAAGGTAGATGCAATGAAAGGCGGTGCGGAATGAGTTATTACATAGCAAGTTGCAGTTGCGGAAACGACAGTATGGCTATGGTGTGGGAGTTAATCCGAAGGAGAGAGCCGCTTAACGAAGTTATCCGCTACAACAATGGAATGGACTTTAAGTGCATCGACAGACTTTGGGAAAAGGTCAAAGAAAAGTGCGAGCCGTTGGGCATAAGATGTACCGAGTTGAAACCGCAAGAGCTGTTTTTGTACAAGATGTTCGACAAAGTAGTTAAAAACAAAGACGGAAGCAGTTATCACAATGGTTATGCGTGGTGCGGTGGCAGTTGCCGTTGGGGAACAACAGACAAGAAAGTTTCTCTTGATAGATATTGCGAGGCGATTGAAGATGTTGTTGTTTATGTCGGCATCGCATTTGACGAGATGCACAGAACACCCGACAAGCCGTACAAGTTGCATCCCCTTAAAGAGTGGGGATATACACAAGCGGATTGCCTTAAAATCAACCGACAGAATGGAATTGAATGGCGTGAATCTACAATAGCAACGGAAAGCGGATTTGTTGACCTTTATGAAATCCTTGACCGAGTATCTTGTTGGTGTTGTGCGAATAAGAACGCTTGGGAACTCTACAATATGTGGCGGTATCTTCCGCAGTATTGGGAGGGATTAAAGGAAATGCAGAGCCGAATTGAAATGCCGATGAAGAAACTGTGCAACAAGAGGTTTGGGGACTACGGGAATATTTTTGACCTTGAAAAAGTCTTTGAAAGCGGTTATGTGCCGAAGCACAGAAAGAAAGGCGGTGAGTGATTATGCGATACATAGATGCGGATGCGCTGATAAAAAAGATTTACCCGATGGGTATAGGCGATGGTAAGTATACAATCAATGCTAAAGCCGTAAAACTTGCGATTGATAACACTCCCACCGCCGATGTTGTACCAAAGAGCGAGTATGACCGTTTGAAAAAACTTTTTAAGGATATGACACAAGAAGCAAAGGGATATTTGAACAGATTATACGGAATAAGAGCCGATGTTGCGAGGGAGATTTTTGAGGAGATTGAGTTATTTCTCAATAAAGCAATTGATGGTTGGAGAAAAGAAATAAGTTTCGCTTGTGACAGCAGAAAAATTGAAATGATTGATTTTCGGATCGGTGCTTTCAAATATTGCTTGTACGAAATTGCCGAACTCAAAAAGAAATACACGGAGGGCGGGAAATGCTGATAAAATTCACGATACCGCTGACGCCGATCACCAAGAAAAACCATCAGCGCATACTCAAGAGCAGGCGCACGGGTGGACGGTACGTAGCACCCTCGGAGCAGTTTAAGCAGTATGAGGAAATGGCGCTGTGGTACATACCCAAGCGAGGTGAGCCTATCAATTTTCCCGTGTGCGTAAAATGCACCTTCTTTATGCCTGACAACCGTCGGTGTGACCTTACCAATCACCTGGAATCGGTGGACGATATAATGGTGGCGGCGGGACTTCTTGCTGACGATAACTATACGATACTCGTTTCCCACGACGGCAGCCGCGTCAAGGTGGACAAGCAAAACCCCCGCACAGAGGTGGAGATATTCAGAATGGAGGAGTTATAGTTATGGCAAACCAGCATTGTTATAACTGCTTTACCGCACGGAATTGCAGAAACTATTACAGCGACGTCTGCGCGTATAAAGGTGACAGCGATTTTGGAGAAACACCTGTGGAGTTTGAAAATCGGTACTGCGCCACCAGCTGCTTTGTGTGCAAGTATGAGGATAAATGCGTGGCGACCTGCAAGGGCGAGGAGTGCTCGGAGTGCAGATTCTTGGACCGCGTTTGCCCAGGGCAGGAGAAGGTGACGGAGAAGCTGCCGAAAATAAGCGAGAACCACTAAGGAAGAAAGGAAAATATTATGGCGAAGAAAAACAGCAACAAAAGATGTCCTCTGCAAAAGGAATGCGAGAGGGACTGTAAGCATGTCGGAGCCGAACTCGGCTGTGACTATTACAAGAACAATGCTTTCGGGGATAGTGTGATACCTGATCAGGAGGCATTGAGAGCCCACTTTGACCGAGAGAGGGAGAGGAAACTTTACGAGGCTGAGTTGGAGGCTCTGCCCGATAAGGATGATGATATCACTGAAAGCGTAGAAAAAAGACTCGTTTACATACCCATCAGCGAGTTGCATCCTCACCCGGACAACCCCCGAAAGGATCTCGGCGACCTTACGGAGCTTGCCGAATCCATCAAAGCTAATGGCGTAATGCAGAATTTGACGGTCGTGCCTCGTGATGAGAGTGGATATACCGTTATTATAGGTCACAGACGAAGAGGGGCGGCATTGCTTGCGGGGCTTAAGGAACTCCCTTGTGTTGTAGTCTTGATATCCCCTAAGGAACAGCTTGCAACTATGCTGCTTGAAAATATGCAACGCTCTGATCTGACTGCGTATGAGCAGGCGCAGGGCTTTCAGATGATGATAGACTTCGGAGATAGCGTGGACGGCATTGCACAAAAGACAGGTTTTTCAAAAACGACGGTTAGCCGTCGTTTGAAGATGGCGGAGTTGGATCAAACCGTTTTAAAGAAAGTATCCGAGCGTCAACTGTCCCTTGCGGACTTTGACCGCCTTTCAGCCATAAAGAATATTGAAGTGCGAAACAGTGTCCTTAAAACTATGGGGACAAACAATTTTGAGAGCGAGTATTCCAAGGCTATCGTCGCACAAAAGACTGCCGAGCAAAAACAGGCGTGGCTTGACGCCCTTGCCGCAAAGGGAATTAAAGAGATCCCTGAGAGTGAAGTCTTTGCCACAAAATACGCAAGCGTAAATCAATACCGCCTTGACTTTCACGATCCAAAGGAGCTTGATAATATTATCAAGGACAGTGTGGAGTATTTCTACGGCATAGCATACGGAAATTGGATATATATACGTACGTATAAGGAGATAACCGCCGATGACGAAGAGGCTAAGGCTAAAGCGGAGCGTGATTATGCTGAGAAGCGCGCACGCCGAGAAGCGCTTGAGGACGCGACAAGGAGAGCCTTTGAGTGCAGAAAGAGCTTTATAAAAGCCACCTCAAACGCAACTGCAAAAAAGTTTATAAAGGAGATCATATCATATGCGGTAAGCCATGAGTGGACACCGAATTACGATAGATTTGACCGTGCGTTGTATGCAGAACTTATGGATGTGGAGATCCCGAGCGGTGGATTGAATTACGGTCTTGTTCGATATGAAACGGAAGTTGCTCCTGAGTATGCGTTGCTTTGCTATGCTTACGCGCTGTGGAACGATAGTGCGCAAAGTAGTTATTACGACTATCAGTATATGCACCGTGAAAACACAGAGCTTAACGCGCTCTACGTGCTTCTTATAAAACTTGGACATGAGATGTCCGATGAAGAGATCGCCCTGCGAGAGGGAACAAGCGAGTTATTCGTGAAGCCTGATGCAGAGGAAGAGTACCAAGATGACGGGTACGAGAAAGAGCTTGAGGATGAAGACGGCGAAGAAACTGAGATAGGTTAACAGCTTAAGGAGATGTACATATGAGCAAATGTAAAAATTGCAGGAAGGTCAGAAGGTTGGAGCATAAGCTGGAGGAGGCACAGCTCCTTCTCTTCGCAGTAGTACGGAACACCGCCGTTCTCCCACTCGGCGTAAAGCTCGGTAGAACAGAGAAGGAGATCAGCGTGAAGACATTTGAGACTATAGTAGAACTGAAAAACACTGTGGACTACGCAAAGACCCGCAGGTGTATGGACCTTGCAGATTGGGGGAGAAAAGATGCCTAATCAGACGACAAATGATAAACTCTACGACTGTGGTAGTTGTGTAAATAAAAGCTCGCCGTTGTGCGAACTGTGTACCCAGATAACCTCACCGGGAGGTAAAGAGCGTAAGCCGAAGTACTTCATCGCTTTGGCAGAGGTGAAATCACCAATAACGCAGATAAAGTTCCCTCATGCGAGAGGGAGGGAAACAAAAAGACGGGCAATAACGATAGCGAAATACCTTTGTGACGGTTTGCCAATACCGATCAGGGTGGTAATGGAATACAATGTGCTCACCGAAAGAGAAATGAAACAGGAGGAATAGCGACTGTGTCAAGGCAGAAAATGTACTTCAAGTGGGAGATCCCCACAAGTGTTGTGGATATCGTGAAAATGGTTTGCGCAGACTATGATCGCAGAGAACGTATGATTAAGTACTCGACCATTACGGGTGCTGTGCTGGAAAAATACGTGGAATTGAACGCCATCATAGACAAAGCTCTGGAAGACATCGAGATTGGCATAAGAAGAGATATGCTGGAGGACATTCAACAAGGGCGCGGTTATGAATTTTCTGCCGCATCACCGTTCCTTGCCAAAAATACATATTATCAGCGCAAAAGAAAGCTAATACACGATATCGCACGCGGACTGTCCCTTATTCCATAAATCTCGCATAAATTGCGACTAAAAACACAATAGTCTGTGCTAATATATATAACAGACAATGTGCCATATACCCTTAGAGGTTAGAGCCCTATTATTCCGTCATGGAGTAACAGGGCTTATTTTGTTTTTACAAGGAGATTTACAAAATGAGCCAAAAAACAGCAAAAGAAAACAACGGAAAAAAGAAAAATGTTACTCAAAAAAGAAATCCTGACGGAACATTTGCACCGGGACATAACTTTTCCGAAAAGTACAAAGACGAGTACGCGGAGGCATTGATTGAGTTCTTTAGTCAACCGCTTACCAGAATGGAGTACAAACGGAGCTATTATCAAAATGGTCAAGTCAAAGAGGAGTACCCTGTAGAGATAACAGCTGATTTTCCTACTATGGGAATGTTTGCTCGGTCAATTGGAGTTTCGGTGTCGGCACTCAAAGCATGGGCAGGAATAACAGAAGATGGACGATATAAACACTCCCAATTCGCCTCCGCTTATGCGCGCGTGAAAGAATGGGCAGGTGGTATGATGGAGTCTGGAGCATTGACTGGTAAGCTCGATGCTAATATGGCAAAGTTCGTGCTGACAAACGACTACGGCAAGCAGGACAAGCAGGTCGTCGATACTCGCATTACTGGTATTGATGAAAAGGACCTCGCTCTTATTGAAAAAGTAGAGGCGCGTTTAAACGCTCAAAAAAAGGAAGGTGGCAGCGGTGGCAACAAGAACGTCTGATGCCGGTGCTAATATAACTGCTTATCTGCAACACATTCGGGAGGCTGAGTTTGAGTACTGCCGAAATGACGTGGTGTATTGGGCAAATAACTACTGCGTCATAGAGGACAAGGACTCCCCCAACATAATAGTACCATTTAAAGGATGGGAAGCGCAGAATCAGACGCTAAGAGACTTCTCTGAGTTTCGTCTTAATCTTATTCTCAAGGCGCGTCAGATGGGTATTACTTGGATTGCACTGTATTTCTGCACTCACGATCTCATATTTAATCTCGGTCACACTGTCGTCGCACTTTCAAAGACAGAGGATGACGCAAAGGAGCTTGTACGGCGTATGAGTGTCGTGCTCGACAATATGCCTGAGCTGCTCAAGGGCGGTGATATACGCTGGGAAGCAACAAGCACCGCCATACATATCACGGACGGCACAGGTCGTCTTACATCAACCTTTAAAGCTTTTCCTGCTTCTCCCTCTGCAGGGCGTTCGTTCACAGGAAATATCCTGCTTCTTGACGAGTGGGCGTTTCAGCAGTACGCAGAGGAAATATGGACATCGGCTTACCCGACCATCAACCGTCCCACAGGCGGTAAGGTCATCGGTCTGTCTACTATCATGAAGGGTACGCTCTTTGAGCGCTTGTGGTTGGAGGAAAACGCCTTCCACAAGATATTTCTCTCAGTCTTTTGTGATCCTCGCAGAACAAAAGAGTGGTATGAGCAGACAGCAAAGGATCTTGGTGTCAAGGTCAAGCAGGAGTATCCAAGGACGGCTGAGGAAGCGCTTTCAAACCTCGGTGGAAGCTATTTCTCGGAGTTTGACTACAACGATCACACCTGTGATCCATTTCCAATACCGTCCGATTGGACGATCTACAACACGATGGACTACGGTCTCGATATGTTTGCCCATTATAAGGTCGCTATCGATAACGAGAACATCGCATATGTGTTCCACGAGATATATGAGAGTGGTCTTATCATCTCTGATGCCGCCGCAAGGATAAAGCAGGCTGAGCTTTACGAGAGAGAGGACGGAGAGGTCGAGAGCTGGTACCCGCCAAGACTCAGACTTGCACCTCCCGATATGTGGAACGCATCACAAGAGTCGGGCAAGAGCAAAGCGCTTTTGTTTGACGAGAGCGGCATTGAATTGGTTAAGTCCAACAATGACCGCGCGGCAGGCTGGCTTGCCCTAAAGGAGCTTATGAAGCTAAGAACAGCCCCTGACGGCTCGACATACACACGATTGAAAATATTTCGCACATGCAAGCATCTGATACGCACACTTCCGCAGATCCTCGTTGACGAGAAGAAGCCTGATGACTGCGCCAAGGAGCCTCACGAGCTTACTCACGCTCCTGACGCCCTTAGATATTTTGCAATATACTGGACGAAGCCACCGCAAGCACAGCCTCCGAAAAAGGTTAAATACCGCCCTGACCTCCTCCAAGACTACCTGAATGCGTCTTTTGAGGAGCGACAGGAAATAATCAGAAAATATGGAGAACCACTTATATGAGAATTGATTATCAAGATAGCTCAAAGCTTGAGTTCTTTAAGGAGCTTTACGACGAAGCCCGTGCCGCTTCTGATGCCATTTACGAAAAAATGTCACAGAACTTGGCGCAGTACAAGGGCAGTGACGAGATAGACGGCTCGGTGCAGAGAGCAAAGCAAGTGCGTAATATTACTTATGAGCTTGTGGAGTCTCAGGTAACCAGCTATATACCAAATCCGTCCGTGTCGCCAAAGATGTGGAGCGAGAAGAACGAACGCAATGCTAAGAGCGCAGAAACGCTCTTGAGAAACAAGAGAGACGAGCTTCCGTATGAGAAGCAGAACGATATTGATGAGCGATTTAACCCTATTTACGGTGGCTCTGTGTGGCTCGTAGAATGGGATGAGTCGATCATAAGCCACAACACCGTGGGTGATATCAAGGCAACCTGTCTTGCACCGCCTCGCTTTACAGGACAGCCGAATATCTATGAGGTATCAGACATGGAGTATTGCTTTGTTGAGTTTGAGACCACCAAGGAGGATATTGTACGCAAATACGGAGTATCCCCAGAAGTAGCGGACGAGGCAGAGTCAGATGAGAACGCAGATGATAAGACTGCAACTCTTTACGTGTGCTACTACAAGGATGATGAGGATAAAGTGTGTCAGTACGTATGGAGTGGAGACAAGGAACTGCTTCATATAGAGGACTATTACGCAAGAAAGCGCTTCGTTTGCAAGAAGTGCGGCAAGCGTAAAGAGCTTTGTACCTGCGAAAACACCGAAGCAAGTGACTATGAGGTACAGAACGAGGAGTATGAGGAGATTGACAGAGATATCGTTCTCTCGGATGGCTCAATTATCCCCGCTATGAGTGAGGTCATAAAGGATGGGCAGGTCGTAATGACCACGAAAACAAGACAGGCACTTACAGAGGACGGCAGAGTTGCTATGGAAGACGTGAACGGTGTGCTTGTTCCCATTCCTATAGAGGTGCAAGTCCCTAAGACAGAGCCGACAAGACTCCCCTTTTATAGACCGTCCGTATTCCCCATAGTGATCCGTAAGAACACCTCACAAGAGGACAGCCTGTTTGGACAGTCCGATTGCGAATTCATCCGACCTCAGCAGCAGGGCATCAATAAGGTCGAGTCAAGGATCATGGAAAAACTTATGAGCAGTGGCGTTTATCCCATCGTGCCAAGGGACTTTGACATGGAGCTTGACAACAGCATATTTAAGAAGGTGTTCAGAGCCTCACAGGGCGATATACAGCTCTTTGGACGTGTTGACCTTAGTGTTGATATATCCAAGGACGTAATGGAAGCAGAGAGGCTTTATGACCAAGCCAAGCGCATCCTTGGTATCACGGATTCTTTCCAAGGTCAGCACGACAGCTCTGCTCAGTCCGGCAAAGCAAAGCAGTTGCAGATACAGCAGGCGGCAGGTCGTCTTGATTCAAAGCGACAGATGAAGAATGCGGCATACGCTGAGATGGACAAGATCATCTTTCAGTATTACCTTGCCTATGCGGACGAGCCTCGTCCTGCAGCATTTAAGGACGCTACCGGAAGAATACAGAACAGCATATTTAATCGTTACGACTTCATTGAGCGTGACGAGTCGGGAGAGTATTACTACAATGACGAGTATCTGTTCTCCACCGATGCATCTTATGACATGGAGAGATCGAGAGAGCTTATATGGCAGGAAACACGTCAGAACTTCCAGCAGGGCGCATACGGCAACCCCGCAAGCCTTGATACTCTGCTTATCTTTTGGCTTAACATGGAGAAGGCACACTATCCCAACGCCCGTGATAACGTAGAGCGCTTCAGAGAGCTTATAAAACAACAGCAAGAAATGGCACAGATACAGCAGAACGTCGCTGACCTTCAGCAGGAGGTGCAGAACAGAGCTGAATACGAGGGCTATTTGCTTGGCAAGATGAACGGAGGTAATGCAAATGGCACAAGATAAAGAAAAAGAAAAGACGTATGGTGGGTATATTACAACCGCACCGTTACAGTCCGCTTGGAGTGGCACCACTGCTGTAGACAGTTATGAGGATTATCTCCGCAATAAGAATAACACCTTTTACGACCTCTACACAGAGCAGACCAAGTTCTACGATCAGCAGAATCAGAAAGCCCTACAGAGTATCAACGCACAGCATCAGCAGGCATATCAGAACGCTGATATAGAGCGTGAGAGAGGCGTGGTAGATGCAAGGTCGAGTTACGAGCAGAATAAGGCTACCTACGGCGCCAATGCCGAGGCTCTTGCACGAATGGGACTCACGGGCGGTGGATATAGCGACTACCTCAATTCAAAGGCATATGCACAGCAACGTGCCGAGACGCAGGCGGCAAATGCGCAGGCTACCGCTACCAAGAGAGAGGCTGACTACATCAAGGATCAGTCCACGCTTGCGGCAGAGAAGGAATACTCACAGAATATGCTTGATGCGGCAACGTCTTACAGAGAGAACGTGCTCAACAATGATGCGGCAATAGGTCAGTACAGAGAGCAGAAGGCGGCAAATGAGCAAAACTACCTGCTTCAGCTGCTTGGCTTGGCTGGATCGGGAACGTATTCTGCGGAAACTATCAAGGCTCTTGCTAAAAACCTTAACCTTAATGCGTCTTACGGTGAGACGCTTAGCGGAGCGGCAAGCTATGCCGATCAGCTCAAGCGGGAAGCGGAAACTGAGAAAGAGGCTGCTACACAGAAGGGTATTTACCAAAACCTTTACACTGAGGTGCTTGGCGGTAACCTTAAAGCGGAGGCTATCGACGCTACTGCAGCTGCACTTGGTCTTACCGATACCTCTTACATCGAACAGCTCAAGGGCTTGGCTGAGAGCACCAACAAGACAGTGGAGGAAACTGAGAACAAGGCACTCATCGAGCAGTCGGGACTTAATGCGCAGACTATCTACGACGGTATGGCTGCAGGTGACGTTGATACCTACACCGATACTTACCTTGATATCGCCGTAAACAACAAACAGCTCACCACTGACGACGTTGCACAGATCAAGCAATGGCGTGCTACGGAGAGCGTCAAATTGGTCGAGAAAGCCATCAGCGGCGGTGATGTTGCAACGGCTGACGCTTTGCTTGAGCAGTATAAGAAGAACAACTACATTGACGAGGACACCTATCAGTCGCTCAATATGGATAAGTACGTCAAGTATGTCGATACGCAGACCATAGAGAGCACCGACGATCTTGACGCCCTCAACAAGGATCTTGCGGCGGCTGTAAAGAGCGGCAAACTGACCGAGGCTGATAAGACGGCTATATATAATTACACGATGGCAAAGAGTGCAAAAGTGTTGGAACTGAGTGGTTATAAAACTATACGAGGAGCAAACACAGACGATATTGCCTATGTGGTTATTGATGATAAAAAATATGCCGCAAGTACCTCTGCTAAAAAGGTGGATAATGCTTTAAATGAGATACTTACAGGTTTGTCAAAACAAAACGGCGGTAACCACCGTTTAGTAGCGTTTGGTGGTAATGTATATATATATAACTACGAAAAAGGGCTTTATGGACAAAGTGGACATTGGGAAAAAGTCAATAATAAAAAGCTTGTTGAAGCATTCAAAAAAGCCGCCGAAAAGCAGGCAAACGTCACCCCTCCGACTCACACATCCAAGACCGTGTATAACGGTGGAAGCATTTACGCTAATAGTGGCATCATAAATACACTGAACTAAACAAAGGAGAATTTTATGGCATACGTTAGCATATCAAATTTGCAAAACGTAAAGAGCCCAGCTACTCCTTCCACAACAAAGGACGCTACCGGTTTCAATAAAGGTGGCGTCCTTGGTGGAATTGGATATGTGGGGGAAAAGGCAGCAGTAGGCTTTATGTCAAGCCTTGAGGGCATATGGGACTACTCCGCAGGTGGACTTGCAAAGCTTTTCGGCGCGGATGATTGGGCTGAGAGACAGTTTGCAAACGACTGGTTTGGAGATTGGTATAGTCACCCCGATGAATGGTATAATCCCGGCAAAGGATGGCAGACGGCTGGAGATATTGCGGGCGGTATAGGCACAAGCCTCCCTGCAATGCTTGCGGCAACGGGAGCCGTGGCTATCGCAGCGGGAACGGGTGGAACTGGTGCGCCCATATCAGCAGGTATATTGTCTGCCATAGGTGGCAGTACCGCTGCTGTAACGGCGGGACTCGGTGCAGCCGGTACTGCAACTAAGCAGGCATATCGAGAGACAGGAAAACTCACAGGTAAAGAATTTGGCTACGGCGCTCTCTCAGGTACAGTAGAGGGCGGTATGGAAGGTCTTACAAATGCTTTGAGCTTGGGTACGGGAGCTATCATTAAGAACGTTGCAAAGTCCTTTGCAAAGGAGACAGCAAAGACTGTGGCAAAGCAGAGCGTATTTAAGACGTTGGCAGGCTCGTTTATCGGAGAGGCTTTTGAGGAGGGTATGGCTGAGATCATTGACCCTGTGCTTCAAAGGATGACCTATAACCCCGAAGCGCAGAACGCAACGCCGCAAGAGGTTGCTTATGCCGCATTTGTAGGAGGCATGAGTGGTCTCCTTATGGGCGGCGCAGGCACCGTCTATGACGCAGGCAAGAACTTCCAAAAGGGCAATGAGATAGTCGGGAAGAAACAGGATTCCGAGGTGATGGGGCTTTCTTCGCAGATCGCCGCATTTGAGAAGAAAAACCACACGGGTGACGAGACCTATGAGACCGTCGCTGAGACCTACGACAGCCTCTCTAAGAGCCTTGAAGCAACAGGTGGTGTAGTTACTACCGTTACGCAGAAAAAGCTCCTTGGTGAGCTTGAGAGGGCTAATACGGTGGCTGTGTTCAAGCCTATGATATACAGGAGCGCCGCAAATATAGTAAACAGTGCCAATATCATTGCAGATCATCTCAACAAGTACGGATATAAGACAGCGGACGGTAAGCAGATAACCGTTACTGCTGAGCAGATACGTGCGGGTATAGATCCTAATGACGTCAGCAGCTATGCTAAGGCACTCAAGGAAAATAGTATCCTTCGTGAGCTTGCAGTGGCAGACGCTACGGGACACCTTGTAATGGATACAGCACGCTTCACCGAGGCGACTCTTATGGGCGAGCGTCTTGCATCTCAGGCAGAGCTTAATCAATTCTTGGAGACAGCACCTATGCAAGAGAAGGATGCAGTGGCACAAGCTCTTGGCTTTGAAAATGTGGAGGCTCTTGCAAGGACAGATTATGTTACACTTAATCGGCTTATCACACGCTTTGCAGAGAACGGCGGTGTCGAGCAGTATATGGACAGACGTGCTATGGCAAAGGCTATACAAGAGATACCCGCAGAGACCGCACGACCGATGCCAAAGGTAGTCAACCTGCGTCAGGACGGTTCTGTCAGATACTCGGACGGGGACACAGATATAGCTATCACAAAGCAGGGTGACGCATATACTCTCTATAATTACGAGACGAACATGCTGTCAAAGAATATGACCAAGGCAGAGGTCAATAAGATACTGAGAGACTACAACACCCAAAAGGTAGATGCTGACGCTAATGCAATTGAACAAGCCAGAGCAGAGGCTGAGACTCAGCAACAGGCTGAGGCGGTTGAAGAACTTGACACCTATGCCCGTGAAAACATCTCCGACTACTCAAAGCTCAGCGCACCTAATCAGGGTATGATACGCAAGGTCCTGCGTGATGCGAGGGCAAACGGTATTACAGAGGCGGAAACGCTGACCTTTGCCCGTGTTGCCGCTCGATCTGGTATGAATATCGTATTTGACGGCGCAAAATCCGCCGTCGGTGACGCGAACATTCAGGGCAACACCATTTATATCAACCCCAACGCGCCGAAAGAACGCCTCCAGAGCCGACTTCTGCTCCACGAGGCAGGACACGCCCTGCTCCGCAGTAAAGACGGTAAAAACCTCATTGCCGAGGCTTTCAGGCACATTGCGCCCGAAAGATCGCAGGAGATCGCGCAAAGATATATCAAATTCTACAAGAAGCAGGGTATGTCTATGGAGCAGTATATGCCTATCGTAAACGAAGAGATCACGGCGGCATATATCGAGGATGTGCTGGGCGACGCGAACGCGTGGGAGTACATTCTGGGTGAAGATCCATCTCTCTCGGAAAAGGTGTTGAGTTTCTTCCGCAAGGCGGCAAGAGATTACTCTGCCGACGAAAAACTGTCCGCAGAGGCGCGCAAACTGCTCCGTACATACAAAAAACTCTTTGCCGATCTGTCGGCGCAGAATCAGGGCAACAACGCTTTGGAACTGTCGCGGCAGGACGAGAGAAGAAAAAAAGCCGTAACGCGCACAAATGATAAAAATGCGCAGGTTACGGATAATTCGCCGCGCATTACCTCTGGTATGAGCGACGACGAAAGATACGAAGTTTTGAAGGATAAGGATATTACGATCTCTGCCAAAACCGACCGAACAAAACTTGAAAGCGTTATGTCGAAACTGGATATTATAGAGAGCGATCTTGATCTCTCCAAGTACGGCGATAAAAAACGCTTATTCAAAAAACTGGGAGAAGAATTTGGAGTATTCAGACAGTATAACAACCCTGATACCAGCGTTAAATTCTCGTTCTCAAAAGGAGGAATGGCTGAAAGCGTGAGCAAACAGCGCAAGGGATATATGCGCCTTGCAAAGTTGCTTACCTGCATTGATGGCGTTATCGAAAACGCTGTGGGTATCGAATCCCACAACCGAAACGACGAAGGCTACAAGGTAGATACTTCGCTGAAAAATGTATATGTTCTTGCAAGCGCGTTTGTTGACGGAGAGAATATTATCCCTGTAAAACTCGAAGTAAAAGAGTTTTCCGATAAAGAAAATACTCTCTATGTCGCAATCGCGTTAGAGAGTATAAAAAAGAACGAGATCGTAAAGCAAGAGGTCGCCACGAATGGCGTTGCCCGACAATACTCTCCCTCGTTCACTATTAGTATAGCAGATTTTCTGCGCAAAATCAACCCCTCGGACGAAAGTTTTTATAAATATATTCCAAAAAGGTTGCTGGAGGCATCAAAAACGGAGCAGTACATTTCTCCCCCGTCCGATGCCGAAGCCCCGAACAGAACGCTCGATCGCGAGTTGAGTTTGAATACTGCTCCTGCTGATAGTATAACAGATCCAGAGGAAAATGTCAAGAAAAATCCGACAGACGAGCGCCATGCTTTGCCCGAAACGGACAGCGAAGGCAACGCCCTCTCCGCAGGGCAGAGAGAGTATTTTGCGGACAGCAAGGTGCTTGACGAAAACGGAAATCTTCTGCTGGTATATCACCGCACACGAAAGGCAGATTTTACGGAGTTTAGGCGGAATGTCAACTACTTCACCGACAGCGCAGAAATGGCAGACAGTTACTCTCCAAACGGTGAAAGATATGCAGGTTATCTGAATATCACTAACCCGTACATTATCGACGCTGGAGGCGAAAAATGGTCGCGTATCCCTATTGACGACGAAACCAAGCAATTTCTCGACGAGCGCGGATCTTCCACCTTTGAAGAGGATGGAGCATGGCGCACCACGCCTGCCGATATTGCCGCCGCCATTGAGGAAGCCGTGGACGACGGCGAAATGGATTACGACGGCATTATAATCCGTAATGTTGACGACACGGGCAGTTATTCCAAGACTGGCAAAAGTGTTGTGGCAAACGATTATATTACCTTCCGCTCCAATCAATTCAAGAACGCTGACAACGCAAGTCCGACAACCGACAAAGATATTCGCTACGCTCTTCCCGAAAACATTGATGATATCGAGCATAGAAGCATCGTTGCAAAGGAAGTTTCAAAGTCAATCAAAGAGGAAATATTGACTTCAAGGGGAGAAAATGCAAAACCTGCAGCTGATGGCAAGGGTGTGCGTGCAAAAAAGAATGCTGACCATAACCATTCAAAGGTATATACCAAGAGTGACGCTCGTGATGTGATCCACGACGTTATGAGTGAGATACCGCTTATTGACGGCGTGTTCCCGGCAAGCTTGTTGGGTACCGGTAGAGAATCTGCAGTTGAGATATTGTGGCAGGACCTGAATTCCACCGCTTCGGGTGAGCGCGGCGCCAAGGCGTTGGAGCTTGCTGAATATATTCTTCAAAATGCCACGCTTGAGCAGATAGAGGATAGCGTTGGTGTTGAAGAAATGCTTGAGCGTAGAAATGCACTCAGGGGATATTTGCATAGCTTTGACCTTTCGTCTTTAAAGGGCGATATAAAACACGCATACGGTAAGAGAGCAAGCGAGATATATCTATTATGGAGCAAAAAGAACGGCGGTGTATCTCCCGATGCGGCTGTTAGCGAACTTGCAGAAATGGGTGTTCAGATCTCTTCGGAAAATCCCACTGATATCTTATTTGAGATCCATGACGCTTATAAAAAAGCAGGTGAGTATCTGCGTAAACAAGCCAAGGTGTACCTTGAAGAGACGCTCGACGCTCGTGAAAGTGAACAGATCAAACAAAATATTGCAAAAGCGATATTACGCGGCTACGATAAGACCGGTTCACCGTCTAAACTGTCAAAGGTGATAAATCAGTATGAAACTGAACTGCGTAATGTCAAGAAAAAACTTGAAGACGCAGAAAGTCTTAATTCTATACGCAACAAAGCACTTGATATTATGAACCGTATCGGAGAGATCACCAAGGGCGTATTCGCTAACGCTTCTGCTTATCGAGATGATATTTTCAAGGGATCCATCGGAAAGCTTGCAAATTTAAAGTATCGCGGAAATCTTCGGAACGGTGACGTAATACGTGGCGCGCTGAAGGAGCTTAACGCGTGGTATTCAAATGCGGGAAACAGACTGTTTTTTCAAGAGGACGGAAAGCACACCAACATTTATTCTGCCGATATATCGGACATAATGAAGTATTTATCCGAGAGAGAGGGCGAGCTGTCTGCTGCTGAGTTAAAGATGCTCATAGACGTACTTGAATACTTCAAAAAGACCTCTGAAACCTTCGGCAAGGTCTTCCGTGGCGGCAAATGGGTTGAAGCCAAGCCTATTGCCGAGAGGTACATAAACATTATCGAGAATAATAAGACGTTAAAGGTCGGTTTGTTCAACAAGCTTGCAGGAACGGCGTACAGCGAGACGTTTATGGAGCCTATGACGGTAGCACGGCGTATGGATATGTATGAGGACGGCGCCTTCTTCAGTGATATGATGGAAGACATCAGAAAAGGCGCAGAGAATGCTCAGGTGTCAGAGATGGAGATAAAAACCGAGTATGATGAATTCCTTCACAAAAACAAGAAGTACGTTGAAAAGGCTACTCGCGAGACGGTAGAGCTACGCGGAGAAAGTATTCCACGAATGAACCTAATCCAGCTTTATATGACCACGAAGAGACGGCAGGCGTGGGAAGCCCTGGCGTACAGCGGTAAGAAGTACACTCTTCCCGGCAATGATAGCATGATAGTCGAAGGGACTATCCCCATCTCGCAGGAGCTTACCGATGAACAGTTGAAGTCTTACGTTGAGTCATTAAGAGCCGACATAGAAAAGCTTCTCACTGATACGGATAAA
>JBGVFH010000088.1:0-17844 GCA_045120955.1 Eubacteriales bacterium
AAATTGGAGGAAAGAAATGAAAAAGAAAGTAATTTCAATTATCCTGGCAGCCCTCATGATAGTACCTTTCGGTATGATTTCCGTTTCTGCTGACACAGCAGTTCCGGATGAGCCTAAGGTCACGACAACAAACAAGTGGTACATAGGCTTCGGCGGATCGGGCGACGGCTCAAGTGCTGACAATTACAAGACCACCGATGTTGGAAAGGGAAATGTTTGGGGAGATATTACAGACGGCACAGCTGAAGAGGGCAACGGAGAGATCTATGACCTTGTAAAAGCAGGCGGAACTGTTTATATCGTTAAAAAAGGCCACATTGGTACGGATGCTGTTTTCAAGGCAACCGATACTCCTGTATGCTTCACAGGTGAGGGATATCTCAGCAC
Source organism: Eubacteriales bacterium (assembly GCA_045120955.1). GTDB lineage: Bacteria > Bacillota > Clostridia > Oscillospirales > CAG-272 > JAZMZS01. Next base: position 388 of record JBGVFH010000088.1, read on the forward strand.
GACCGAAGACGGTTCTGCAGATGTTTCAAAACAGCTCGGCATGCTTCTGAGCGACGGTCACAAAATGACATTTGAGGGTGATGTTATACTCGAGAACACAGCTCTTCTGTGCCGTAACAGTACACCCGATACCTACAGCGTAGCCGGCACAGGCAAGCTCGTTGTAAAGGACAGCGTTCAGATAGTTCACAGAGATGAAGGACAGTCAAATGCCATTCTCAATGTAGAAGAGGGCGGATATGCATATCTTCATGCTGTAGGCTTCTCGGCTTACACAGGTAAGGGAACTCTCGTTATTGACGAAGCACTCAAGTCAGAGGTAGAGTCTCTTCTTACAAATTACGAAGGTACTGTCGTATATGCAAAGGCAGAGGCTGACACGACCGACAGCAGCGCAACAACAGACAGCGCAGCAACAGACAGTACAACAACAGCAGGCGCTACAACAACAGCTCCTACTACAACAGTTCCTACAGACAACCCTTCAACAGGTGATATGACTGTTGTATTTGCAGTTCTCGCAGCACTCAGTGTTGCAGCTTGTGCAAGCGTTGTTATTGTAAAGAAAGCAAAAGAAAACTGATTTTTTGAGTTTTTGAATATGCTTTTGTAACTAAACAGCAATGCAATCCCCCAATAGATCCCTTGGTCTGTTGGGGTTTTGCCGCAAGTGCGTATAACATTTATTGTCGACGGTATTTTTGGCTTTGCTGCATGCAGGATATTATAATAAAACGATTTTTGGTAAATAAAAATTTCTTATTGCAATTTGTGCAAGATGCTGCAAAAAATGAAAGAACAGTAAAATAATAGAGTAAAATTTACATTATTTTTTGTATTGAAAAACGCAATCAGTAAATGTTAGCATATAAGTATAGATATCCTTCGGGATAATATAAAAACAAACATTCAAAGGGGGATGTTATTATGAAAAAGAAATTTTTATCTCTGTTATTAGCGGCATTGATGGTAATACCGTTTGCTGCTCTTGCATCTGTGAGCGCTTCTGCGGCTACGGTACCCGTGGAGCCTGTAGCAACGGCTAACATTGCATTGTTCGTATCATACCAGAAAACCAGCGGTGTTCAGTCGAGCGCTGCCAACAGCGGAACAAGTGCTGACCAGCCCCTGGACACATTCGGAAATCTGTTCCCGCTTATCACCATAACCGGCGGAAAAATAGTATTCCCCGGAAAGGGATATGTAGGTATGGATTACACCTTCCCGAAGTGCGAGGCGCCTGTTACTATTACCTCTTACGACCCCAATCTCAATACCAGATATGACGGTACTATTGAGGTTGAAGATCAGTCAAATCCCGGTAAGTATAATAACGGCTCACAGATCGGAATGCTCATGATCTATGCCGACAAGACTCTTACTATTGGCGGAGATTACATATTCGAGAATACAACCATTCTTGAAAGAGATCAGACAGGTACGAGCCGAATCAGCGTTGCTTCGGGCGCAAATCTTGTTATCAAGGAAGACGTAAAGATCGTTAAGATGACAAACGCTCCCGAGAATGTTCTTATGAACGTAGATGCAGGCGGTACTCTGTTCCTCCATGCTGTAGGCTTTGAAAAATACACAGGAACAGGAACTATCGTTGTTGACAAAAAACTCCTTGATGCAGGCACAGCATCCGTTGCTACTTTTGCAGGCTTTGAGGGATATGTTATAGACACAGAGGGCAATGTTCTTATGGGAACCGAGCCTGTAGTTACTCCTGATACAGAGGAGGAAACTACGGTCGACAGCGAGGAAGCAACTGAAACAAAGAAGGAAAACAGCACAACAAAGGCTGACTCCACAACAAAGACCGAGTCTACAACAAAGGCTGACAGCACAACAAAGGCTGATGCAGACACAGTGGACGAAGAGACTGACATCACATCTGTTATTATAATCGTTGCTGCTGTTGCGGCGGCGATCGTCATAGTTGTAGTGGTAGTTATTATCGTCAAAAAGAAGAAAGCTGAATGATCGGATAAAACAGGATAACACAATATAACACAAAAACGGAAGCCTTTGGGGCTTCCGTTTTTGTGTTACAAAGGGATATTTATACACCTGCCGTTTTTTTGGTGACGGGTACATATAGTCGGACACCGTTTTTTATTATCAGTCATATTTGTCAAAGCAAGTAAATAAAATGGAATAGGTATAAAATAAAGCCGATAAGGAGACTTTTGCAATGAAAGAAAAAAATATAAACGACATTGAGAATCATCCGTCTGCCGACAGATACGCTGATGCGGTAAACGAGGCTGTATGGACAGAAAGCTCGGGGGATTTTTCTCTTCCCGATTATATGCCGCAGATAGCTAAAATGCTCAAAGTTGAGGCGAGGATAATTCCGTCGGGCAAATACATAGGAAGCGACAGAGCGGAATTCTCGGGAAGTGTTGTATACAGCGTGCTATATACAGGCGAGGACGGGGTACCGTCTTATACAAATCTCTCCAGCGACTATGAATACAGCGTGCCTCTCGGTGCAGCGGCGGATTGTGACGAGGTGGAGATATATGACGAGCCGACGATAGAGAGCACGACTGTACGCCCGAGCGGTCCGAGAAAACTATCTATCAGAAGCAGAATTAAATCTCTGCCTCATGTTATATACAAAAAGCCGCAGCAAAGAGCAGAGCTGTACGATGAAGAAAACATCGAGTATCAAAAGCTGCGTGATGTTAGAAATGTAATGCACAACGGTCATTTTGAGAGCGGTGAGTTTGAGCTCGAAGATGTTTTTAAGCTTGAAGGCTCACCCGATGCCGAGCCTGTAGGCTGTGAGGGGTCGGTATGTATCAGCGAAGTGACCCCTACATTTGACGGTGTTATGTGCCGAGGGGAGATTGAGTACAGGGTACTGTATTTTGATATCGAGGCAGGCAGACGCTCGCTTTTCTCAAGCAAGCGAAAGCTTCGCTTTGAAAAAGAGATCGCTGTAGGACACATGGCAGACAATACCTTTGCAAGAGCTTACGGCAGAATCGTAAGCGCAGATATATCCTCTGCCGAGGACAGCTCGGATATTTCGCTGAGTGTAATAGTAAATATCTGCGGCGAATATATGTTTGAGCGTAAAGAGGTATTCGTAAAGGATGTATATTCGTGTAACTGCAACTGTAATGTTGAGTACACGGAGCAGGAATACAAGCGTGCTGTGCTGTGCAAAAATCTTAATTTCTCATACCATGCACAGAAAAAGCTGTCGGAGGAGGGGACTGCCTCTGGAGAAGTTTGCTGTTGTTTTGGAAATGCGACGATAGAGAGTGCGCAGATAAAGGACGGCAGAGCATATATTTCCGGTGAGATAAACGCTGACTGTATTGTTTGCGCACCCACAGATGACTCAGCGAGCTATTCTAATGTTACAGTATCCATTCCGTTTAAGTCTGAGACGGAGGTGATGTGCTCTGCCGAGAGATATGAGGTTAGGTGTATGCCTGAGGTCAGCGGCATAAGGGCAAGGGTCGAGAAGGACGGTATCACGGTGGATGCGGAGCTTTTCATGTCTTTGTATATTCAAGGAACAGACAGCATACGCACGGTGCGCAGCGTTAGTACAAACGGAGATATGAAAAAAGGTATGAGCGACTGCGTTACTATATATTATCCCGACAAGGGGGAGAGTCTTTGGTCTGTTGGGAAAAAATACGGCATAAGCATAGAGTCGCTTTCAGCTATCAACGGGGTATCCTCGGAGAACTCTGACAGCGCAGACAGCTTGTCAGGGCTGTATTCCATGATAATAAAGCAATAATAAAGCAACAATAAAGCAACAATAAAGGAGGGAGCTTTCGGCAAAGCTTTCTCCTTTATTGTTCTGCTGTGTTCTTATGGTAATGTGTGGTGGCGAAAAATGCGTTCACCCCGCACACGGCGCTGCTGTGTCCTGTATTGTGAGAAAGGCTGAGGCGGTCATAATTAAGTCGGAAGAAAATTTGCCGTACAAATTATTGCCTTATACAGTATAAGACAAAAAACTACCCGAGCAAGGTACTTTGTTTTCAAAGTCCTTTTTCGGGTAGTGGTTTTAGAAGCGATATATTTGACTTGTACCAAATGCGATATAACCTCGCTATGCTCGGTTGCGATACATCTCGCTTACGACTGATGCTGTCTGATACAGATCCCTCACGCCTTCTCACATATCGCATCCGAAGGGTATATCGCTCCCGTGGGGGAATACCGTAGATCCGTAAGGGATATATATCTGCCGAGTATACTTGACGGACACTCGGCATACTCCTTGCACTTTTTTGAGGCTATCGCAGACGGTCATATTTGCTCAAGCATTTGTGGATTTTCTTTTCTGCTTTTTTTGAGGTGTGTTCCCTCGTTATCATTTTATTCGGGCGGGGAGTTTTTGCTTTGCTCAAATAAAGATTTTTGATAGAACCCTTTGACATAAAGACTGTTATATGCTAAAATTTTGGCAACAGTATAATGGGTGAGGTTTGAATATATATGAAAATTCTTGTTTGTCCTGATTCATTTAAGGGGAGCTTTGATGCTTTTTCTGCCGCAAAAGCTATGAAGGCGGCGATCTTAAGTGTTGCGCACGAAAGGTCGGTCTGTGTTGATGTGCTGTCGCTTGGCGTGGCTGACGGAGGAGAGGGCAGCATTGATGCGCTGATAAATGCGTTAGATGGTGAAAAGGTCAGAGCGAGAGTGCGCGGCCCTTACGGAGAGAGTGTTGCGGCGGAGTATGCTTACGCACACGGCTGTGCATATATTGAGATGGCGTCGGCGAGCGGTCTGTGTCTGACAAACAGGCGCGAGCCTCTTCTTGCTTCTACCTACGGCACGGGACAGCTCATATGTGACGCTGTAAAAAGAGGAGCAGAGAAAATTACGGTTTTTGTCGGAGGAAGCGCTACCTGTGACGGCGGTATAGGCATGGCGGCGGGGCTCGGCTACACATTTTATGACGAGAACGGTGACGAGCTGTATCCTTGTGCGGCAAGTATGTCGAAAATTCGGAAAATCGTGAAGCCCTCTGAGGATTTACTGAAAAACGTCAAGGTATTGTGTGCGTGTGACGTTACAAATCCGCTTTACGGTAAAGAGGGGGCTGCATATGTTTTCTCTCCTCAGAAGGGAGCAGACGAGAAGGCTGTGCTTGAGCTTGACTGCGGTTTGCGCAATCTTGCCGACGCAGTAATGAGGGACATGAAAACGGACATAAGCTTTCTTGAGGGCGGAGGTGCCGCAGGCGGGCTCGGTGCAGGTTTGTATGCTTTTTGCGGCGCTCAGATGTGCGGCGGCTTTGACATTATTTGCAGTATTCTCAGACTTGAGGAAAAGATAGCGCAGGCGGATGCGGTCGTTACGGGTGAGGGTTGTACGGATGCGCAGAGCATGATGGGTAAGGTCGTAGGAAAGATAAACGCTATGTGCAAAAAGTACGGCAAGCGCTGCTATGTGATAAGCGGTATGCTAAAGGACAGGGAGCTTCTTGAAAAAAGCGGGATAGAGCATATGTATTCCTCCGTTGACTTTTCGGGGAGCGCAGAGCTGTCCATCAAGGATCCGCAGAGGTATATTTATCTTGCTGCCAAGGAGGCGGCAAGAGATATGACGGCGATGATCTGATTTATTGCTTGTCAGGTAAAAAGCAAGTCCCCGAGAGCTTTATTAAAAAGCCTTGGGGACTTTGATATTTGCGATATTACTTGCGTTTTTTGCGGCGGAACATCATACAAAAACATGAAATAACACACATCACCGCAAACAGCATTATTATGGCTTTTACAAGGTTGCAGTCAATTCCGAGCTTAAAAAAAGTTTCGGCACAGGGGTGTTTTGCGTTTTCACGGGCAAAATACTGCGTTTTGACGGTTACCTCTTTTTTTACAGCAGGGGAGAATTTCTTTGCTTTGCGATATACCTTTGACGCATCTGTTGCCGCATGGCTCAGCTCACGGCGGGCATCCTTTGTATCAATACACATTTTTTACCTCTCAGGATAAATAAAGCTTTATTTTACGAAAGCACGATCTGCTTTCATATTATATTATGTCCGTGTATTTTTCTTTTTCGGTAGGTAAAATATGTTTTTTGCTTTCGGTCTGCGTTAATTTTGTTTTTTCTCTTTATTTTACGTTTATTTTGTTTTATAATATATATTAAGTATTTTTTTAACATCGTTTTAAAAAACGGGAAAGGAGAGAGCTATGCTGACACTTTCGTCAAGGCTGACAGAGCTGAAGGGGGTTGGAAAGGTCCGTGCTGCCGCTTTTGAAAAGCTCGGGCTGAGGACTCTTCGGGATATGCTCTATCATTTTCCGAGGGCATATCAGAACAGAGGAGATATCAGCACGGTCAAATCTGTGTCGCACGGACAGACAGTCTCGGTTGTTTTGACGGTGGCTACGGTGCCCAAAAATGCGCTGATCCGCAAAGGTATGACTCTCACAAAGTTTCGTGCATTTGACTCTACAGACTCCATTGAGCTTGTTTTTTTTAATCAGCCGTACCTAAAGGACTATTTCGAGGTGGGGGAGCAGTACCGCTTTTACGGCAAGGTGGCGCAGGGAAAGAGAAATACGCTTATGTTATCGTCGCCCGCTTATGAAAAGTATTCCGAGGATGCGCCGCTGCGTGATTTTGTTGCCGTGTATCCGCTGTGCGAGGGGCTGACGGCAAAGGCGGTAAAGGATGCGATATCGGAGGCGCTTCGATGCGCTGCCTCGGAGGCAGAGGATGCGCTTCCCGAGTACATACGCCGCAGACGCAGTCTGTGCACTTTATCTTATGCGCTTTCAAACATACATGAGCCTGCCGACATTGACGCTTTGCGAGCGGCGGGCAGACGGCTTTCGTATGACGAGATGTTTTACTATGCGCTGTGTATGTGCGCTTTTTCATCGTCAAAGAGAGAGGGCAGGCGTTTTTATATGAGCAACACGGATATATCCGAATTTTTGGCTCTTATGCCGTTTGCTCTGACCGACGCTCAGATAAAGGCAATATCCGATGTTCAAAAGGACCTGTCATGCTCTGATATGAGCGTGCCTCCCATGTCGAGGATAATCGTAGGAGATGTTGGCAGCGGAAAGACCGTATGTGCAGCGGCGGCTCTGTACATTTGTGCAAGAAACGGTATGCAGGCAGCTATGATGGCACCGACAGAGATACTTGCGGTGCAGCATTACAAAGACCTTGCCCCGATGTTTGAAAAGCTCGGCATCAGGTGTGAGTTGTTGACGGGTGCGCTCAAAAAAAGTGAAAAGGACAGGATAAAGCGGGCTCTTGCAGCCTCGGGGGAGGAGCGGGTCGATGTCGTTATCGGTACACACGCTATACTCTCGGAGGGTGTGGATTTTGCACAGCTCGGGCTTGTTGTAACTGACGAACAGCACCGATTCGGAGTCAGACAGCGTTCTGCTCTCAGCGACAAAGGGGAGGGGGTTCATGTGCTCGTGATGAGTGCGACGCCCATTCCCCGTACGATGTCTCTTGTCATGTACAAGGATATTGACGTGAGTATCATTGACAAGATGCCCGAGGGCAGAATGCGTGTTGACACCTTCTGCGTAAACGAAAGCTACAGGCAGCGGCTCAACGGCTTTATACGAAAGCAGGTCTCCGAGGGCGGGCAGGTATACATAGTTTGCCCTACGGTTGAGAAGTGCGAGGATGATGAAGGTGAGGGCGGAGTTGACGCAAAGGACCTCTTTGACATAGCAGCGGGGGAAGAAAAGCTGCCGTTGAAGGCGGCGGTCGATTACGCAAAAGAGCTGTCCGAACAGGTGTTTCCCGATATTCCGATAGGCTTTTTGCATGGTCGCATGAAGGCGGCGCAAAAGGACGAGGTGATGGCGTCTTTTGTTCGGGGAGAGACGAAGATACTCGTTTCCACCACCGTCATTGAGGTAGGTGTAAATGTCCCTGCCGCAACGCTGATGATAGTTGAAAATGCGGAACGCTTCGGTCTTTCACAGCTTCATCAGCTGAGAGGTCGTGTGGGAAGAGGAAGCGCCAAATCTTACTGCGTGCTTGTTTCTGACAGCAAGGGAGAGGGCGCAAGGGAACGGTTGTCTATCATGAAGAGCACCTACGACGGTTTTGTCATTGCTGAAAAGGATCTGAAGATGAGAGGTCCCGGTGACTTCTTTGCGGTCGGTGCCGGTGATAACGGCAGGATAAGACAAAGCGGAGAGAATGTCTTTCGTATGGCGGGTCTGTGCTCTGACGAGGGGCTGATGCAGGCGGCGTTCGCCGATGCAAGAGAGCTGTATGACGGCGACGGCATCGACAGCGCACAGAGAAGCTCTGCCTTGACGGCGGCGGCACAGATGTACAGCATGGAGGATGCGGCGCTGAACTGATAAGATGAGCGTTATATTATTATTTTAATATCAGATATTATTCGGAGTTATTATGGGAATTGACACAAGACCTTTGGCTGACAGGATACGGCCGCAGACGCTTGACGAGATAGCGGGTCAGGCGCATCTTGTCGGGAAGGACGGAATACTGAGAAAGCTATGTGAGGCGGGGCGGCTCGGGAGCATGATATTTTACGGCCCTCCCGGAACGGGTAAAACAACGACGGCGGAGATAATCGCAAAAAATTCCGGCATGAGGATGTGCCGTCTGAATGCAACCACTGCAAGCATTGCGGACGTGAAGGACGCAATAGCGCAGACGGAGGGGATGCTCGGCACCGATGGAATATTACTGTATCTTGACGAGATACAGTATTTTAACCGAAAGCAGCAGCAGTCGCTTCTCGAATGCGTTGAGGACGGGCGTGTTACGCTGATAGCGTCAACTACGGAAAACCCCTATTTCTACATATACAGTGCCTTGCTGTCACGCTCGTCGGTGTTTGAGTTCAAGCCCGTCCTGCCGCAGGATACCGTAAAGGTGCTTTTTCGTGCGTGGAAAACGCTCAATGAAACATACGGCACGGACAAGACGGCGGACGAGCAGGCGCTTCTTTACATTGCAAAAAAATGCGGAGGCGATGTGAGAATGTCGGTGGGGCTTGTCGAAAATGCATTTTTTGTGACAGAGCGTGAGCTTGACGGCTCGGTTGCCGACTCGCTCGCCGCCAATTCGAGAATGAACTACGACAAGAGCGGTGACAGCCATTACGATCTTTTGTCTGCATTGCAAAAATCCATCAGAGGCTCAGACCCCGATGCGGCAATATTTTATCTTGCTTCGCTTCTTGAGGCGGGGGAGCTTATCTCTGCGGTAAGGCGGCTCATGGTGATAGCAAGCGAGGATATAGGTGCGGCATATCCGATGGCGGCGGCGATAACCTATGCGTGCTGTCAGTCGGCGATAGAGCTCGGTATGCCCGAGGCATCGATACCGCTTTCAAATGCGGTCGTAATGCTCGCCACCTCGCCAAAGTCTAATTCCGCTCATATCGCATATGAGGCGGCGGCGGCGGACGTAAGGGCGGGGCTCGGGCGTGACATACCTAAGTGCCTGCGCTCCCCTTTGTTTGACGGGTACAAATATCCGCATGACTACCCGCATCATTACGTTGAGCAAAGATATATGCCGAAAGGTCTTGAGCGGCGTTATTATGAGTACGGCGAGAACAAAAACGAGCAGGCGGCGAGAAAATATTGGCTCGATATAAAAGGTAAAGATTAATACGGTTTTGTTCTGTTTGCGGCAAGCTGTGATAGGATCGTGAATATTTTTCTCAGACATGAGAAAAATCCTTTTAAAAGGATTTTTCGGAGGGAAATATGAGTGAATTTTGGAAATTGTTTTGGGCATCCTTTATCCTTGGCGCAGTCTTTTGTCTGCCGCTGCTCATTGCCGTGTTTATTCTTGTGTAAAAATGTATTTTAAGTTATTCGGAGAGATAAATGAGACTTGACAGGTTTTTATCCGACATGGGCGTGTGCAGCCGCACACAGACAAAAAAAGCGGTGAGGGCGGGGCTTGTTAGCATCAACGGAGCGGTCGTGAAAAAAAGCGATGCTCAGCTCGAGCCCGAGAGGGACTCGGTCGTATATATGGGTGAGCAGATAAAATACGAAAAATACACCTATATCATGCTAAACAAACCCAAAGGCTATATAAGTGCAACCGACGACAAGAGCAAAAAGACGGTGCTTGAGCTGCTTTCGCCAAGGCTGGCGGCAAGGGAGCTTTTTCCGTGCGGCAGACTCGATATTGATACGACCGGACTTTTGATACTTACAAACGACGGTCAGCTCGCTCATGCGCTGCTTTCCCCAAAGCACCATGCAAAAAAGGTATACCGCTTTCAAACCGACAAAAGACTGCCCGACACAGCTGTTGAAGCGGTGCGGCAGGGTCTTGTGCTTTCCGACGGGTATGAGTGTATGAGCGCCGAGCTTGTGCTTGACGGCGAGGGGTGCGGCGGATATATTACTCTGCAGGAGGGAAAATTTCATCAGATAAAAAGAATGGCGCACACACTCGGAGCGGAGATAACCGAGCTTGAGCGTGTGGCATTCGGGGGAGTTGAGCTTGATACTTCGCTTGCCAGAGGTGAATACAGAGCTTTGACTAAAGATGAAATAGCTCTCCTCGAAAAGTACAGAGTATAATGGGCAATATGCACAAATTTATTCATAAAATTGGAATAAAATGTCACTTGGAAGTGGCGGATAATGTGAATTTGTGCAAAGTTAACAAACGACATTATAAAAGTTTGGTTGAATACCCACTTTTATTTTTAAGAGTAATTTGATATAATGTATAACATCAGAAAGTACGATTTGACAAAGATTTATGTACAGATATTTAAAGGTTATTCATAATTTTAGGAGGAATTTTTAAATGGCAAGCCTTTCACTTCGTCACATTTACAAAAAATACCCGGGCGGTGTTACAGCCGTATCCGATTTCTGCCTTGAAATAAAGGACAAGGAATTTCTTATTCTTGTCGGACCTTCAGGATGCGGAAAATCAACCACACTTCGAATGATTGCCGGACTTGAAGAAATATCAGAGGGAGAACTTTATATCGGAGATAAGCTTGTCAATGATATAGCTCCTAAGGACAGAGACATTGCGATGGTGTTCCAGAACTATGCTCTTTATCCTCATATGTCTGTTTTCGAGAATATGGCATTCGGACTCAAGCTCAGAAAGACTCCTAAGGAAGAGATAAAGCGCCGTGTTGAAGAGGCAGCTCGTATACTCGATATCGCTCACCTTCTCGACAGAAAACCGAAGGCTCTCTCCGGCGGTCAGAAACAGCGTGTTGCGCTCGGTCGTGCTATCGTTCGTTATCCTAAGGTATTCCTTCTTGACGAGCCTCTTTCAAACCTTGATGCTAAGCTCCGTGCAACGATGAGAACCGAGCTTACAAAGCTTCATAAGAGCGTTGGAACAACATTCATCTACGTTACTCATGACCAGACAGAGGCTATGACAATGGCGACCAGAATCGTTGTTATGAAGGACGGTCTCATTCAGCAGGTAGATACACCTCAAAACCTTTACGACAAGCCTTGCAACCTCTTTGTTGCAGGATTTATCGGTACTCCTCAGATGAACTTCATCAACGCTCTCGTTGAAAAGAAGAACGGCGAGTACTACATCAGCTTCTGCGGTAATACTATAAAAATTCCCAACGATAAGTATCTCAACGAAAAGGAAGAGAATGTTATCGAGGAATATGTCGGCAAGGAGATCGTTGCAGGTATCCGTCCCGAGTGCATTCACGATGATGATATGTACCTCGAGAAATTCGCTGACAGCGTAATCGAGGCTGACGTTGAAGTTACAGAGCTTATGGGTGCTGAGATCTATCTCTACCTCGTTGCAGGCGAAGATCAGAACCTTATCGCTCGTGTTGCTTCTAACTCTCAGGCAAGAGCAGGAGACAAGATCAAGGTTGCTCTCGATCCTTCAAAGATCCATCTCTTTGACAAGGATACAGAGAGATACATCGCTCACTAATTATAGTTTAGAATGTATTTATTGCCCAAGTGTCCGTTCGGACACTTGGGCAAATTTTTGTAAAAAGAAACCCACGCGATAGTCGCATGGTTCAAAAGAGGCTAACGCTGATGAACAGAAAGCGAACGAAAGGAAAAGAGATGTGTTCTTGTGAGTAAGGCTCCCTTGTGCAAAGGCGCCCGAATGGTGTGCCTTGTGTTGAGCTGTCAGCGAAGCTGACTGAGGGATTGTATTGGGCAACATAAAAAATGGAGCCGGCAAAGAAAGGCATAAACAACCCTTCCGTCTTTTTGCTTCGCAAAAATCCACCTCCCCTTACACAGGGGAGGCTCACGACCGGACCCGTTTACGGGTAGCAGGTAATAAGTGCATGTCCGGCAGACCAATCTAAAGCGCACTTGTGCGTCGCCGGTAGTGTTTAGGGCTATGCCCGAAATTGAAATCCCCCGTTCTACGGGAGGATGGGTGCGGGCACTGCCCGCTTTTTTATTGCATAGGAAATTGCATGGATCCTCACTCGCCGTTTTGCATCTCTTTCGTAATTGAAAAACAACGATAGGCAAAAAGCGGGGCGGGATTTATACAGTGGGGAGAGGAGACTTCTTTGTAATGCCTTTTGGTTTGTGTTATGGTGCTCGTGTGGGGGGGGTATTTCTCTATTGATTTTTTTATGTTTTTGATGTATTATATAATATAGCCGAAATATACAGAATTTCCTTTTGATTTTTTCGGCGTCAGACAGATTTTGTTTTCTTTTGTTTTTTTCGGAGGAAGGTATGAAAGAAAATAACAGCAAGAAGGCAGTTACGCTTGCTTTTTTGGTGCTTGTACAGCTTGTTATATCATCGGCAGCACCTCTTGTCTCTCCTTTTTTTGAGTCGTATTATAAAGTAGCGGCGGTAAAGCTGATATATGCCATGTCCTTTGTAGTTCCGTACATTTTTTGGAAAAGGATGTTCAGACCTATAGGCCTATCTAACTCAAAGCATACATACTGCGAGTACAAAAAGCCTGCGTTTTTTGTTGCGTTTGCGGCTATCGTAGCATTTTTGCAGATAAATATCGTTTTGCTTGAAGTATTTAACGTCTCGTCATCTTCATCGGGCAGCGGTGTGTTTAACGGTTTTTTCGGTTTTTTGTTTTCGCTGCTAATGTATGCGGTAATTCCCGCAATAACCGAGGAGCTGTTTTCACGCGGTGTCATCATGCGTATATGCGGAGGCGGATATAATGCGGCGATAGTTTCGGGTGTGATCTTCGGAGTCTGCCATTTCAATCCCTATCAGCTCGTTTATGCGGTAGGCTCGGGCATTGTTATATCGTTTTTATACCTGTACACGAGTGATATGAGGCTGGCTGTATATCTTCATCTTTGCGTTAACACCGTGGTGCTGATGCTCTCTTATCTTGCCAAGATATGCCCTGTGGGTGTGTATGTTGCTATCGAGTGCGTTGTGTGGCTTACGGTGCTTGCTCTCGGCATTTACTATTCTTATGTGATTTTGCGTGACTATCAAATACAGGTACAGCAAAGAACGAAAAAAATAAGAAAAAACAAAGAGGACATTCTGCCGGCGGAGATCTTTTCTCCCGTAATGCTTGTTGTTTACGCTGTTATTATTGCAGCAACGGTTTTTAGATACTTATGAGCGATAAAGATATTGAATTTATGAAAATAGCACTCTCTGCGGCAAAAGAAGCAGCTGAGCGTGGTGAAGTGCCGGTAGGGGCTGTCATCGTCAGATACGGCACGGATATTATAAGCGTGGAGTCAAATCTGCGTGAAACGGGCAAGAATGCACTGTATCACGCTGAGGTGAGAGCTATTGATGCGGCGTGCAAAAAGCTCGGCGGATGGCGACTGCCTCAATGCACTATGTATGTGACGCTGGAGCCGTGTCCGATGTGTGCCGGTGCTGTAATCAACTCACGCATTGACCGTGTTGTATTCGGCGCATATGACAAGCGTGCAGGTGCTATGGGCAGCGTTTTTGACATCAATTCCTTTGGGCTGAATCACATCTGCGAGGTTGAGGGAGGGGTGCTCGAGGAGGAGAGTGCGGCGCTTTTGCGTGAGTTTTTTAAAAAGAAAAGAGACGGCGCAAAGTAAATGCTTGCTCTGTACGCAGACTCTTCTTGCAAATATATATTTTTTAGAAAAAATAAAAAAGATGACCGACATAACACGCCCGTTCGGGTGTACTATGTCGGTCATTGTTTTTATCGCATAGGAAATTGAACGAATTCTTACTCGCCGTTTTGTAATGCTTCTGTAACAGAAAAACAACGGTAGGCGAGAGGATGAGGGCGGCATTGCCTGCCCGCTTTTATGTGAGAAAATTACTGCTCGGAGCTGTCGTCCTGCTCTGTGATCTCTACCTCGACTTCATCATCACCGCATGAGCAAAGGCATTCATCTGCATTGATATCGTCTTCGCAGAATTCGCAGCAGCAGTCATCATCGAAGCAACAAGCATCGTCGGCACAGCAAAGAGCCGCTTTCTTCTTTTTGACTATTTTACAGATAACAACGATCGCTGCAACAGCTGTAACTGCCGCAGTAACTGCAATAATAATCGTTTTCAACAAATCATTTTTCTTCTCCATAACATTCACTCCTTTATTTTTATATTATGCAAAAAATGAATTTTTGACTTCACATTTATAGTTTACCACTTTATCTTACATAATGCAATAAAAATATTGGAAGTTATTGTAAATTTTTTTACAATATAAAACAGAGTAAAAATACAGCAAAACTACCATGCCCGCAAGGTCATGGCAGTTTTGCTGTATATGGAGGTTTATGAAAAATTATTCTTCTTCAATAGCTGCTTTTCTGCGCATTATGGGAGCGAGAACTGCAGGATCGAACTTCGGCTTGCGGTCATATGTGTAAAGACCGTTCTGCTCCTGCTCAACATCGGTCAGCTGTGTATAGCAAAGAGCGCATATGGAGGGGTTGTCAAGAAGTGCATCTGCGAGTCCCTTGTATCTGTAGAGCCACTCTTCCTCTGAAGTAACGCGGTTGCCGTAGCCCCAGCTCTTTGTCTTATCAGTATCGACAGTCTTTGCTTGCTCGGGATTCCACCAAATTCCGCCGTATTCACTGACAAATACCGGACGGGGAACTTCTCTCGGATGACGAGACTCGATGGCAGCGGTCTTTGATTCGTTGAGTCCGTCATAGTGCGCCTTGAAGGTCTCGGGGTTCTGGTCATAGTCGTGGATGTCTGCTATGTCGCTGAGATTCCACTCATGATACCATCCGGACGAGTCGATGACGGGACGTGTGCTGTCAAGCGCATGAGTAAGGTCGACGCAATGCTTTACAAACCATTTATTCTGATTTTGCTGAGTTTCGTTAAGAGGACACCATCCTACGATAGAGGGGTGGTTGTAGTCACGTTCAACAGCCTCGATCCATTCGGGGAAGAAGCCCTGCCATGCAGTAGGAGCAGCTACGTCGAGTCCCCAGTTTCCTGTCTCGCCCCAAACAAGATATCCCATCTTGTCTGCGTGATAAAGAAATCTTTCTTCGAATATCTTCTGGTGAAGTCTTGCGCCGTTATATCCCATGTCGATAGAGCGCTGAATGTCAGCTATAAGCTCAGAGTCTGAGGGAGCGGTGAAAATTCCGTCGGGGTAGAAGCCCTGGTCGAGAATAAGTCTCTGGAATACGGGTCTGCCGTTGATGTATATTTTTTCGTCATTTACTGCAACTTCGCGCATTCCGAAGTAGCTCTCTACCTTGTCATCGCCCATTTCAAGGGTGAGGTCGTAAAGCTCGGGTGCGAAAACATCCCAAAGGTGAAGCTCGGACAGCTCTACTGTAAGAAGAGCGTGCGCCTGAACTACTACACCTGTGCCGCATCCTACTTTTTTACCGTTGTAGTATGCTGTTGCTGTAACAGTCTTTCCGTGTGCGTTTATGCAGTTTGCGTCGATATAAAGGCACTTGTTTGCAAGAGAAGGTGTGCACTTGGTTTTCTTTATGTATGCGTCCGGTACGTTTTCAAGCCAAACTGTCTGCCAGATACCTGTTGTACGGGTATAAAAACAACCGAATGAGCCAAATCTCTTCGACTGCTTTCCGCCGGGCTGTGCGTTTCTGCGGAGAAGGTCTGTCGCTGTGATGACGATGTCGTTTGCACCTTCCTTAAGGGCGGAGGTGATATCAAATTCAAACGAGATAAAACCGCCGATGTGACGGCCGACAGATGTTCCGTTTACAAAGACTTCTGTCTCATAGTCACAAGCTCCGATATGGAGTATAGTGCGTCTGCCATCGCCTTGCCAGCCTTCGGGCAGAGTGACGGTTTTTTTATACCATACAGCTTCCATAAAGTCTGTATGAGCAAGTCCCGAAAGCTTACTTTCGGGGCAGAAAGGAACGGTGATCTTGGAGTCAAGATGCTCTTTTGTCTGAAGATTTCTCTCTCTGCCGGATCTGCCGTTGTCGATCTCAAATTCCCATTCGCCGTTGAGATTTATCCATTCATTTCTGACAAACTGCGGGCGAGGGTATTCTGAACGCGGAATATTCATTACGCTACCTCTTTGTACACAAAATTTATTTTAAATTATTACATATTAAGTATAAGCGTTAACGCAGAGTATTTAAATATATTATACTTTTGTTTTGTTGACATATTCTATTGTTTGTGTTATTATAAATACAGATCAAAAAAACATAAAAAATCAAAAAAGTCTTGAAAAATGCATGATTTTAAGCCAAAACCGTTTTATTGATATGATCTTACGGTTGATGTTTTCTATGAGAGGTGACTTAATGAATATCGTACTTCACAGCTGTCGCCATGAGTGGCCCGAAAAAGCGGGCTTTCGTCTTGACCGTCCAAACGGCCGCCCGTTTTATATCTTTATACATTTTAAAACGCCTGTAACCTACAGCATCGACGGCAAGGAGGAAAAGCTCTCACCCGGTGCGTGTGTTATCTGTCCTCCCGAGACAGGCTCTTGTATTTACAGCGAGTGCCAGCTAATACACGACTGGATGCATCTGACGGGGGATGTTGCAGAGCTGCTTGACCTGTATTCTCTTGAATGCAAAAAAATATACTATGTCAAGGACAGCGCCTATCTTTCCCGTCTTGTTCAGACTTTGGAGAAGGAGCTGTACTCGTCGATGCCGCATAAAAAGGAATTGATCGAGCTGAAGATACGTGAGATATTTATACATATCTCGCGCGAAAATCTCAACGAGGAGACAGGTGAGGATATAAAGGCGGATGTATACGATTCTTTTAAAAAGCTGAGGATAGACGCATTTGCCAATATAGCCGAAAATCCGAATATCGCAGCTATGGCAAGATCGGTACACCTAAGCGAATCACGCTTTTACGTTTTGTATAAGCAGATTTTCGGTATATCTCCGAAAAATGACCTCATTATAGCGAGGATCGCCCGTGCGAAGTATTTGCTTGAGCAAAACAAGTACAACAACGCAGAGATCGCGGCGCTGACCGGCTACACAAATGAGTATCATTTTATACGGCAGTTTAAAAAGATAGAGGG
>JBGVFH010000089.1:0-12746 GCA_045120955.1 Eubacteriales bacterium
CGTTAAACAAATAAAGAACGGTGTCAGAGTTGAGTACACTATGGGACGCGAAGAGGCAAACTACCTCGTTCCCCGTATGATATCCAAGGAGAGATTTGAGACATTGATAAAAGATGTCATCTATAATCATCCTGATGCAACCAGGCTTGTAAAGAATCGTTTTGACTCCTTCTACGTAGAGAAAAACCTCGAAAATGAAGAGCTTCAAACTCTCAGAGATCAAATGATCAAGGAATATCCTATTGTAGAGAAGATGCCTGTATATGTACTCAGCACGGACATAACGACTCGTGAGATCGCAGAGCTTGAAGAGTTTATCAAGATCTACTGCCCTGACTACACATATGACGAGCTCGAGTATGACCATGCGCTGACAGAGTACGAGGGCGAGCAGAAAGCTCCCGCAAACTTCAAGATGTCTATTGAGTATTCGCTCAATGACAACGGAATGACAGCGAGACTCCCTGCTAACGGTATCCGTTACGACGCTACAAACTATACTCTTAACACTATTCAGATACTTCCTTACATCGGTGCTGGTTCAAATGAGAACACAGGTTATATTTTCCTCCCTGATGGTTCCGGTTCTATCACAAAGTTTGAGGATTATGTAGGAAAGAGCATAAACGTATCCGGTACAATATACGGTACTGACTATGCATATCATACGATCTCAGGTAAGCTGCAGGAAACAATGCGTTTGCCTGTATACGGAATCGTAGATAATGACACAATTACCAAAAAGGTTCAGGTAACAAACAATCTTGAGGTTAAAAATGATGCCGGCGAGATAGTCATTACTCCGGTGACATCAATAAAAACTGAGTCGAAAGAAGAAAGCCGCGGCTTCCTTGCGATAATTGAAGAGGGAGATGCGATGGTATCGATTATGAGTACCGGCGGCGCTTCCACACACAAGTATTACAATGTTGTTACCTCTTTCTCACCAAGACAGAGTGACGAGTATCGTCTTTCCGACAGTATCTCGGCAGCTTCAAGCTCTGCTATTATAGTTGAGTCTAAGCGTAAATATGTAGGATCTCTTACCATGAGATTTGTTATGCTTACAGACAGCGACATAGCAGCTGAGAAGAACATTACAGGTTCTTACGAAGCAACATGGATGGGCATGGCAACCGCATATCGTGAATATCTCATCGAAAAGGGAGCTCTTACCAGAATTACCGCAGAAGAGGTAAGCGATAAGATGCCTGTCTATATCGAAACATTCGGAACTGTTGAAACAACAGAAAAGATTGCTTCGATTCCCGTAACCGTTGACAAGGCTCTCACAACCTTCGATCAGGTCAAAACAATGTATGACGAGCTGAGCGCAGGCGGTGTTTCCAACATCAACTTCAAGCTCAAGGGTTACTACAACGGCGGTATGTACTCCACCGTTCCTTACAAGCTCAAATGGCAAAAGGCAGCAGGCGGAGAGGAAGGCTTCGAGAACCTCGTTGCATATGCAAACGAGAAGGGCTTCGGCGTATATCCCGACTTTGATTTCGAATATATGCAGATGAGCGGAATGTTCGACGGTTTCTCTCAGAAGGACCATGCTGTAAAGACCATTGACGACCGTTATTCTTCAAGAATTATGTACAACCCCGCAACGCAGGATTATTCCACATACGGCGGTCTGTGCATATCTCCCTCTGCATTCACATATCTGTTTGAGGGACTTGACAAAAATTACTCAAAGTATTCTAACAGCTCGATCTCTGTTTCGACTCTCGGCTATGCTCTCAACTCTGACTTTGACGAGGACGATCCTTACAACAGAGAGGACTCCAAGGCTCTTACACAGACTGTACTTTCTCAGATATCCGAAAAGTATGAGAATGTAATGGCTGAAGGCGGAAACGCATATACGCTCGGATATGTTGATCATCTTCTTGACGTATCACTTGACTCCAGCCGTTATGCACTTACAAGTGCGGCAGTACCTTTCGCAGGTGCTGTGCTTCACGGTTGTATAAACTTCACAGGCTCACCTATCAACATGGAAGGTGATATGGATTACGCTCTTCTCAAGGCTATTGAAAACGGCGCATCCCTTTACTTCATTCTTTCTTACGATAACACAGAGCTGCTCAAAGAGGACTTTACACTCAGCCAGTACTACTCTGTAAGATATGACATATGGAAGAATGATGTGATTGAGATATACAACCAGCTTAACAGTGCTATAGGCGATCTTCAGGATAAGCTTATCGTTGATCATGAGTTCCTTGACGGCTCCCGTGTGCCTGACGCTGATGAAGCAGAGTCAGACAAGGTTGTTGCAGAAAACGCTGCTGCAAAGGCTGAGCAGGACTATGTTTCAAAGATAACTCTTGAGGTATCACGCAGACTTGCAAAGCTTTATGAAAGCGGTCAGATCGAAATCGGCTGCACACTTGCTGATTTTGAAAAAGCGCACGAGATATCAGCTGTAATCACAGTAAACAGCGATGTTGAGGTTACTGCAACCACAAACGCTGCAGGCGAGAAGGTATATAGCTACTCTGACGGTATTATACTTACTGTCGGTGCTGACAAGAAGGCAAAGATCGGCTTGACAGACGATTCTCTTGCAAACGCTCAGACCATTATCGCTCAGAAAGACGCTTTAAGCTCAAGCACAGAAGAGTTTGACAAGTATGCTACAACTTCGGGTACGATCGCAGAGGTCACATACGAAGGCGGAACAAGGTTCATTCTCAACTACAACGATTATTCCGTTGTATGCGAGTCTGACGGAGTTCAGTACACGATCCCCGCATACTCCTTTGTAACAATAAAGGAGGCGGCAGGCAAAACAACAGTTTACAATTTCAATACAACCGAAGAAGCAATAATCCTTAGTGTTATCGGCGGAAACGCCGATAACACCAAAACGGTAGCTTCCGGTGCAAGCATTGAGATCAAGTGAAAGGAGGAAAGATAAAAATGGCAAAAACTAAAGTTACCGGCGCTGAAAGCGTAGTCGCAAAAGGAGTCGGCGGTAAAAAAAGAAAAGTTTCTCTTGAAGCTAAAAAAGCTCGTTACGGTTGGCTGTTTGTTCTTCCTTTCGTAATAGGATTTATAGCAGTTTATCTACCGATAATATTCGACTCTATTAAATACAGCTTTTCAAACATTGAGCAGCAGAGAACAGGCTCATATAAGCTTGTTTTCGTAGGGCTTGATAACTACAGAGAAGCATTGTTCGGAACAAACGGCGATGATTTCGTTCAGGCGCTGGGCGAAGGTCTTGCAAAGCTTATAATGGACATTCCCACAATTATAGTCTTTTCACTCTTTATAGCAGTTCTGCTCAATCAGAAGATGATAGGACGCGCAGCATTCCGTGCAATATTCTTTATGCCGGTTATTCTTTCCACAGGTCTTATTTCTTCAATCGAGATGAAGAGCGTTGACCCTGAAGCGAGCCTCTCAGAAGGTATCGATACGGGTGTTGACTCCGGAGCTGCCGAGATCGTCAGCGCTATGGACATTGAGGCATTGTTCTCTAACATGATCGTCGGAAGTGAGCTTGCTTCCACCGTAGCAAGTGCGGTAAACAATATTTATGATATAGTCAACCGTTCAGGTGTACAGATGCTTATATTCCTTGCAGGTCTTCAGTCTATCAGCCCTGCAATATATGAGTCCTGCGACGTTGAGGGTGCTACGGCTTGGGAAACTTTCTGGAAGATCACATTCCCAATGATCAGCCCGATGATACTTGTAAACCTTGTATACACGATCATCGACTCGTTTACAGACCAGTCAAACCCCGTTATGACAGTTATTGATACTACATACGGCGAAGGTAAAACAGGAAACGTTGTCAGCTCCGCGATGGCTTGGATTTACTTCCTTGTGGTAATGCTGATCATAGCTGCCTGTGCAGGAATTGCATCAGCATTTACCTTCTATCAGAGAAAGGATAAATAAGGAGGTGGAAATAATGGATACAAAAATGAATACAGAAATGCCCAAAGTAAAGCGTGAGAGCAAAAACAGAATAAAAGTTGAGTTTGATCGCGCTCCTCTTAAGGATAGACTGAAGGCGAAGTTCCTCTCCGGTTACTTCCTTACCAATGTTGTATGGTTTCTTTTCCGTTTCGTAATACTTCTCGGAGTATCGTTCGTTATACTCTATCCGTTCTTCAGTAAGATCGCAGGCTCATTTATGAGTCAGGAAGACTTTATCGATGTTACGGTTCGTCTTGTTCCTAAAAATCCCACTCTGGATACCTATAAGGCAATCTTCAATGAACTTGGGTATTGGGAAGCGTTCACAAACACTCTGATACTTTCCTTCTCATGTGCGGTTCTTCAGATGCTTGTAAGCTGTTTGGTAGGATACGGACTTGCAAAGTTCAAGTTCAAGGGTAATATGATCGTATTCCTTGCGGTAATACTCACAATGGTAGTACCTCACAGCACTATTCAGCTTTCAATGTTCATGAAGTTCAGATACTTTGATGTGTTTAACATTCTCGAGCTTGTGGGCGGTCTCATCAAATGGGATAAACCTTACCTTGAGTTGACCAACACGTTTGCTCCTCTTATCATATTGTCAGCTACGGGTCTTGCGTTTAAGAACGGTCTTTACATATTCCTTATGAGACAGTTCTTCCTTGGCGTGCCTGATGAGCTTGAAGAGTCAGCTTATATAGACGGTTCGGGAACTCTCAAGACATTCGTAAGAATTATTCTTCCGCTTTCCGTTCCTATGATGGTAACAGTATTCCTGTTTGCTTTCTCATGGCAGTGGACGGATGAGTTCTACACCGATGTATTCTTCACGAACACAAAGACGCTGTTGATGCCTAATATCGTTGATATTCCGAATTCGCTTGCTACCGACTATGCCGGTCAGTCGCTCTTCTATTCGGCTATCAACAACACCTGCGGACTTGTTATTATCGCTCCGCTGATAATAATGTACCTGTTCTGCCAGAGATCCCTTGTACAAGGTATCGAACGTTCGGGTATTGTAGGTTAATCTATACTAAAAAAAGCAAGCTTCATCAGCCTATTTGCGATGACGAAGTATTTATGCAGTGTGGCGGCACAGTATTTTCTGTGCCGCCATAATATTTTTGGGAAACGCTCGTTGATGTGCGAAGGGACAGGAGATAACTTCACGGTTAGGGTATGGTATTGATAACCGGGAACGGTTGAAAAAGAAATATAAGATAGCCGAGCAGTTTATCCATTCAAATATATCGAAAACAATGGTCATTGCGATTTATATGAGCAGTTGCAAGTTTTATATGGTATAAAGGTACGTCTGCCAATGTTGTTGCTTGGAGAGTTAACAAGTCGGAGTTTCATTTGACATCGGCATATGTTAATGGGATAAAGTAATGTTGTATAAGCTATGTGATACAATTAAATTAAAAGATGGCAAGATCGGATGTACTGTTGATTGCTACGAAGAATGCGATTATATAGTTGATGTTGGTGACACTGAGAAAGACCGGGAGACTATAATTCCAAAAGAAGATCAAATTGAAAAAAGATAGAAGAATAATTTTGAAGAGGCGTGGGCGCAGTTGGGAAAAATCCTATACGAGAATGGTCCGTGTGTCGATAGAATGTTTGCTGAGTTATTTACAAATTTCTATAAGTATGCTACGATTTGTCGGAAGGAGTTGTTGCAAATGTGGGAAGGTAAGTTTGATGAAAAGCTAAAGGAACTGTTTTTACGGTATTACGATATTCACGGTTGTTGTCCCGATGAATACGATGATATATCATACAGCGCAATGACATATGAAGAGCTTACGGGATATATTGTTGAGTGTCTTGAAAAGGGACTTTCAATGCCGTACGTTGTAAAGTAAACGCCCAAAATTAAATAACCTAAACCGAGATCGGTACGAAATGTATCGGTTTCGGTTTTTTTAATGCCTGTGTATGCCGTATGGAGCAGTACCTGACTGACGAGGTGGGGGGATGTGCAAGCTCGAGCCTTTGTTTTTTGCTGCCTTGCAACCAAAGAGGAAAAAGACGTTATACAGACATCATAATGAACGGGGCATTGCTATCGCTTTCAAAAGATGTTCTGTATAACGGTTTTGAATTATAAAGGACTCTATTAAATTGCAAAATTATTCGTAATAGAGACACTTGGAAAAGAAGAAAGCAGAGCATTTTTGCGCTTTGCTTTTTCCTTTATACTGTCCGAAAACAAATTTAATAATGATTTTGGTGTCAAAATCCGATGCTCGTTAAAACTGAGGACAAAAGAAGTGATATTCCTCACTTACGTCCGGAGTGATATTTTTCTTTCGGAAATCGATATGCTTTGCATACCTCGCCAAAGGCGGGATATGAACAAAGCGTGATATTATATTAGCCATTAAAACTGCCAAAGGCAATATCACCAAGCGAAGCACAATATAACTGCGAAGCAATATCACTCGCCGCAAATGCCGTCTGTTTTTTTTATATCAATCTGTTGATTTTTTCATGAATGTCTGATATAATAAATAGCAATAGCAATGACGAGAAAGAGTAAGCAACTAAAGCTTTTCAGAGAATCCCATCATCTTAGGATGTGCTGTGAATGGGTAAAGTGGATCTTGCCGAACATGGTCTCCGAGCTGCGTACCGAGCCTTTGGGTTAGGCTACGCCGGGGTCGCCCGTGATAACGATAGAGTTTCGATAGATCATTTCCTGTCCGAACTTGATAAGGCTTGTTGTCGTGAGGAACAAGTGAATTAGGGTGGTAACACGTGAGTATGTCGCTCTCGTCCCTTGTACTGTGTAGGGGGTGAGAGCGTTTTTGTTTTGCAAATTTTATTTGCGCAGTCGGTTAAGTGTTATCAACTATAAGAAATGAGGTATGAATTATGAAAAACATTATTGTAGGCGGAGCATGGCCATATGCAAATGGTTCGCTCCATATCGGTCATCTTGCAGCTCTTCTCCCCGGAGATGTTCTTGCACGTTATTTCAGAGCAAAAGGGGATCGTGTTTTTTATGTGTCAGGCAGCGATTGCCATGGTACGCCTATTACAATTCGAGCAAAGCAAGAAAAATCAACACCGGAGGAAATCAGCGAACATTATCACAAGGAATTTTGTGAAGTATTAAGCAAGCTTGGATTCACATTTGATCTGTATACTAAGACATCAGATGTGAGACACAAGAAATTCGTTTTTGATTTTCACAGACGTCTGTACGACAGTGAATATATCGAGGAAAGAACCGTAAAACAAGCATACTGTCCCTCATGTAAAAAAGTTCTTGCCGACAGATTGGTAATCGGTACCTGCCCTGCTTGCGGTTCTGCTACCCGAGGGGATCAGTGTGACGAATGCGGAGAGGTATTGGATGCAGATACAGTTGTTGATCCTAAATGTGCAGATTGCGGCGCATCGCTGACTTTCGGAGAAACGACACAGTTATTTTTGCAGATATCAAAGCTCAAAAAAGAACTGTCTGATTATCTTGATGCGCATCCATATTGGCGAAAAAACGCTATTGCGTTTACAAAGCGTTATATAAACGAGGGACTACGTGACCGTGCAATAACCCGAGACCTCGAATGGGGTATTGACGTTCCTAAGAAAGGCTATGAATACAAGAAAATCTATATTTGGGCCGAGAATGTGCTGGGATATTTGTCTGCTGCCGCCATTCTCTGTGAACAAAGAGGTATCAGTTTCAATGATGTATACGGAAAGGATAGTCACCATTATTATGTTCATGGCAAGGATAACATACCTTTCCATACCATCATTCTTCCATCGCTTTTGCTTGCGCACGGAGAAGGTCTGCATTTGCCGGATGACATTATTTCAAGCGAGTATATCACACTTGAAGGGAAAAAGATATCTACAAGTCAAAATCGGGCTGTTTGGGCTAAAGACCTGGCAGAAAAATACGATCCTGACTCAATAAGATATTTCTTTATAGCTAACGGACCAGAGAAAAGAGACACGGATTTCTCTTGGCGAGAATTCAAAAAGCAGAACAATTCAGAGCTCGTAGGGGCATGGGGAAACTTTGTAAACCGTACACTTGCTTTTTCAGTAAAGTATTTAAATTGTGAAATTCCGTCTGTGGCAGTTGATGCGGATATCAAAGAACGTGTACAACTGCTGTACGGGTCTGTTGGTGCAAAAATAGAAAAAGGAGCGTTTCGTGATGCTCTTGATGAAATTTTTGAAGTTGTTCGATTCGGTAACACATATTATGATGCCAAACAGCCTTGGAAAACGAGAGTTGAAGATATGGAAGAATGCAGAAACACGATCGGAAATTGTGTATATCTGGTAGCTAATATTGCAATCCTGCTGCATCCGTTTTTGCCTTTTTCATCAGCAAAGGCAGCCAAATGGCTCGACATCTCTCTTCAATGGAAAGAACAAGAGGTCGTTGCTAAACAGGTCTCAAGTGATATATCAATTCTTTTTTCTAAAATAGAATAATCGGTCAAGCAGAGTAACGGGGCAAGGAGAATACATCTTCTTGCCCCGTTACTGTTAAGTACAAATCAATTTTATGTTTACAACAGCGACTGACTCATTGACTATATTGTTTTACTGTTTTTTTGATGCCGCCATTACCGTTTCTGAAATAGGAGTCTTCTTTATCAGGTCTTATGCATGGAGAACGGACGATCTTTTCTTTTTAGAATTTAATCGGATAATCACCAAATCCCATACAGCACGAAATGCCACTTAAAGTGAAACGTTGCATTTCAATCGTAGCAATTAAGATACAAAGGCAGGTGTGATACATATTATTGATTTCATATGTGTATCCGAGTGCTTTGTGCTTCGATTTCTTTTCAACTACCAATTTGCTTGTGACTAATATATCAAGTGCTTTTCGCAGCTCTTCATCGTTAAAGTTGAGTTTTTCCTTTATTTCCTCAAAGCTGATATCACTCATAGAGAGGATAGTCATACAAACGAGTAATTGATTTTTGTCTGATAGGAGCGGCAAAAACGTAGTTGCAAAGTCAGCCGTGTCCTTGTTAACGTTTTCAAAAAAGGCTCTTGTGATATTGCACCATATCCTTTACCTGAGAGCAAGGAAATGCCGTTTTTGTTTGAAATATGTGCGGGCTCTTCATGGATATCTGTGTCACGGCTCCTTAAGTTGCCTCGGGTAATACCGTGGTGCGAATATCCAAAGATTGTTAACGCAGCATCATAAGATTCCTTTGACATCTGCGGATATGAGCATATCTTTTGATAAATTTTTTCGTAAATTTCGTCGTACACAATGTTCTGCCCGTAAAACAAATAATCTATGCTTACATCGAAATAGTCAGCGATCAAAGGCAGAGTCAGAATATCCGGTTGACAGCTGTTAGTTTCCCATTTTGAGACAGCTTGCGATGAGATATTCAACGCAGAAGCCATTTGCTCCTGCGTAACACCTTTTTTCTTGCGCAGATCTGTTATGTTTTTTGCAATATTTATTTTTTTCATGTTGCACCTCCCATTTGTGCGGTGTATGCTTTTGGCGAGTCTGGATTTTAAATACTTGCATGGCAAGACATTCTGTGTACATTATACTATAAAAGGAGGGTGCTGTAAATAACTTGGCAGGATACTAAAACAACCTGCGGTTGAGAGTAAGCTGTATTTTTAAACATACAAGCAAGGGTTCTACACGGGGCATAAAACAAAATGAGGCAGGGAGAAAAACTCCTTGCCTCGCAGTAAATATAGTTTTGTAATACAGCCCTTGTCGGCATGTGACCTAAAGCGGTAAGATGCAGTATGCATTATGCGGCGATATTGGTGCTTTCTTCCTTTGCAAGTGCATATGTCTTGTATGCGTATTCCGCATCCGCAACAGGCTGCGATTTGTCCGCACCGTTTGCGGAAACAAATATGTACTCTTTGTTGTCGGTTGTTACAGCGTAGGTTGCGAGACATTGACCTGCTTCGGGGGTGAAGCCTGTTTTACCTCCCACGATAGTAATATCGGATAGATTTATTGATGATGTTCTCGAATGAACTATACTGTACAGAGGTATGCCGTTGGGGTGTTGTTCGGTGCTGCTCGTGGTATAATGCGAAGCACTCAGAACCTTAAAGCATATATCATTTTGAATTGCTGTCTTGAGAATTATTGAGATGTCGTGAACGGTTGAATAGTGGTCATTGTGATGAAGCCCCGATGTGTTTACGAAGTTGGTATTTTCAAGACCAAGATCGGCGGCTTTTTTATTCATCAGCTTTACAAATTCAGCCTCAGAGCCTGCGATGCACTCGGCAAGAGTCATTGTAGCATCAGCGCCCGAGGGGAGAATAGTTCCGTATAAAAGATCTTTTACCGTTACGGTTTCGTTTGCAGCAAAGCCCGCAATCGATGCTCCCTCGGTATAGCAATAGTTTGTCGTTTGCTTTGTTACGGTGGCAGTCTGATCAAGCGAGCTCATGTTTTCAACCGCTACGAGCAAGGTCATTATCTTAGTCATAGAAGCAGGGTATATTTTTGCATCCGGAGATTTCTGAGCAAGTATTGTGTTGCTTTTTATGTCGATCAGTATTGCGTTTGAGCTGTATACATTGCCGAACAGCTCGGCGGTTGACGGTGTTACGGATGCATATACCGAGTCAATGACCTCGTCTGTATCTGAAACGTCAGAAGTTTGCTGCTCTGTTTGTGAGACTGTGTCAGTTGAGCTGCCGTTTGTGTCCGTTCCTTGCGTTTCAGTGGCGGGGGTATCTTCTTTTAAGAGATTTGCTATTCCGTACACAGCCAAGAGACTAAGCGAAAAACACAAAAAAATCACAAAAACAAGTACGAATGCGTTCCTCTTACTGTGTGCGGTCACACGCGGCTGAGAATAGCTTTTATGACGAACATAGTCGGGATTTTCGTTTTTAATTCTCTCTATTTCCGCTTTGCTGCTGTTTATGTACTGTGTCCTCCGTTGCCTTTGTCCTCGGTTATCTATTTCGATGGGAGCGGCGCTTCTTTGCGTTTGAGTATGTCTTTCGGCTTGACCTTGCGTAGGCCGTGTACGATTTTCGTTTTTTATTTCGTTATTTTGTTTTACATTCATTTATATGATCCTGACCTGTTTAAAATTTATTCGGTCCGTCAGTGAAAAAGGCTTTGGTTAGAGTGCAACCGAGACGGGGACCGAGTCGAACTCCGGCATAGAATTTGTACTTGTTTGCGCAAATACTGCCTGATGTTGCTTTTGCGTACAGCAAATGCAAGCGTACAGGCAGATACTAGACGATAAAATTGCAAAAATTCGATGCAAGAAAAGTGCTTTTCTCACAACATGTATATTATATTACAAACCGTTTCATGTGTCAACAGAGATAAAGTCTTTTGCTCTATAAAATATTTTTTAAGCTGAGAGAAGATATATCGGAAATATGCTTAAGTGCCTCACAAACAGTAATTTTTCCAAGCTCAAAACACGCTCGGTCGTGAGTCTTTACAGCACAAAGCATGAGATCAATGCCCGCAGTTACGTCGTCTAAATTGTTTTGGTGGATTGTTGTGTTAAAATAAAAGCTGTATTTTTGCCATAGATTTAAAAATTCATCAAGCGTCTCTTGGGCAATGTCGATGTCTACACGCGAAACCGAGGAGATCAACTCACTTGTTATGTTGTCCGTTGCAAAGCCGTTTATAAATACAGCAAATAAAATGGCGGTTATTATTAGTATCGCAGCAATAAAGCTTTTCATTTTTGTTCCTTTTTACAAATTATTTTGACTTGCTCGCTATCATTTAGCGTCATTAAAAAAATATCTTCCTTGAAAATGTTATTTTTTTTAAGGTGATCGGACAGCCATTGGGCGCTCTTGCCTGCAGCTTTGAGGTTTGCATATTTTATATGTCCGTCGACGATGAGCAAATGTGATATTCCGCAATCATTTTTAGAGATGTTCAGATCGTCCGGAGTGAGAGGGGAGCGATTTTTCTTTGTAATGACGCTGATCTGACCGTTTTGTTCAAGAATGGCGTAATTTACATCATCAAGCTCCGCAATTCCCTTGAGCCGAAGCTCGCTCATAAGCTCCTCTGCGGATAGCCTTGCTTTTGACATCTCGTCAATGTCAATCACTCCCTTGCTTATAAGAATACTTGGTTTTCCGCCTAAAAATCGTTTGAGCCATTCGCTTTTTGTTGCAGAAAAGGAAAGAATGATCTCAAGAGATATTATGACAAACATGGGGATGGCTGCGTGAATAAGTGGGATGTCGTTGTTTTCAATAGGTATTGCTGCAATTTCCGACAGCAAAAGCGTCGTCACAAGCTCAGATATCTCAAGCTCACCGACCTGTCTTTTTCCCATGAGCTTAAGGAAAAGAATTAGAAAAAAATATATCAAAAGTGTTCTCAATAATACAGTGATCATTTTTCGACTCTCCGTTACAGATAGTGTGTTTAAACAAGTAATTATAATAAAATTATGTGTAAAAAACGCTGTTGCTACACTTTTTTGAAAAAAACTTTAAAAAAATTCAAAAAAGGTATTGACAAAGAGGGGTTGAAGGTGGTATACTAACAAAGCTGTCAGCGAGGAGCGGACGAGCCGAGAAAAAAACTTAAAAAAGTTTTAAAAAAGGGCTTGACAAACTCAAAAAGCTGCGGTATAATAGAAAAGTCGCAGCCGAGAGGCGAGCGACGGTAGGTCATTGAAAATTGAACAACAAGACGAGAGAGAAACACAAAGAAGTTATGTGAAAACATGACGTGTGAGAGAACTCGAAAATTCCAGAAGAAAAACACAAACCAAGCAAAGAGTATAAAAAGTCAGAGAAAC
>JBGVFH010000090.1:0-47477 GCA_045120955.1 Eubacteriales bacterium
TGCGTATGTCATATGGGCAGGGAATGGATGCTTATAACTCCGAACGAGATAAATACGATGAAAGCACCGATAGAAAAATCACATGGGAAGGTGCTTACCTTCGGGCTCGGGCTTGGATATTTTGCTTTTATGGCGGCAGAAAAGCAAAGTGTAGAGAGTGTTACGGTAGTGGAGTGCGACGAAAAGGTGATCTCGATTTTTAAATCATATATTCTGCCGCAGATGCCGTGCAGAGATAAAATGCGTATCGTACACGCCGATGCATATGAATATGCCGAGAATGAAATGGAAAACGGCGGATACGATTTTGTTTTTTGCGATATATGGCATGATCCATCAGACGGAGTCGAAGCTTACAAAAGGCTCAAGGAATACGAAAAACTGCTTCCGAATGCAGAATTTGAGTATTGGATAGAGCAGACGATGAAGTATTATATGTAGTCAGACAACACAGGGATGTCGGAGAGGGCTTCTGTTTTCCTTTCTCCAAGCCTCTTTGCTGAGGCGATATGACCAAGGCTTTTTATAAAAAGCCTTGTAAAATGAAAACGGGGAAAACTCTTTTCAATAAAAGTTTTCCCCGCGGATCATATTTTGTTTTCTCAAACAGCCTTTTTAACAAGAGTGGGGGCTGCTTTTTTTATGACGCAATCCTCTGTGATGATGACCTTTTCCACATCGTTTTGTGATGGCAGGTCATACATGACGGGAAGCATGATACTCTCGGTAATGGCACGCAGTCCTCTCGCACCCGTCTTTTTCTCGATAGCCTCTTTTGCTATAGCACGGCAAGCACCGTCTTCAAATTCAAGCTCGGCGCCGTCCATCGCTATGAGCTTTTTATACTGCTTGATAAGCGAGTTTTTCGGCTTTGAAAGTATGCTTACAAGCGCCTCCTCGTCAAGCGCATCAAGGCTCACGATCACGGGCATTCTGCCGACAAGCTCGGGAATAATTCCGTATTTGACAATGTCATGTGAGGTGACATTGGCGTATATTCCGGTATCCTTTTTGTCCTTTTTTGTTTTAACCGTACCGTTAAAGCCGATAGAGGATTTTTCGGTGCGTGATTCTATTATCTTGTCAAGACCGTCAAAGGCACCGCCGCAGATAAAGAGAATGTTCTCCGTGTTTATCTGTATAAAATCTTGATTAGGGTGCTTGCGTCCTCCCTGAGGCGGAACGTTTGAGACAGTGCCCTCAAGAATTTTCAGCAACGCCTGCTGAACGCCCTCACCCGAAACGTCACGGGTGATCGAGCGGTTTTCGCCTTTTCTCGATATCTTATCGATCTCATCGATGTAAATGATACCTTTTTCGGCAAGCTCAACGTTAAAGTCTGCCGCTTGAATAAGGCGCAGAAGTATATTTTCTACATCCTCTCCGACATATCCCGCCTCTGTGAGCGTTGTTGCGTCAGCAATGGCAAACGGAACGTTGAGCGTTTTTGCCAGAGTCTGAGCAAGATATGTCTTGCCTACGCCTGTAGGTCCGAGCAAAAGCACATTGCTTTTTTGAATATCAACATCGTCCGAGACGACATCGTCCTGCTTTTTCGCTTTGTTTTTGATCTTTTCTTCACGGTAAAGAATACGCTTGTAATGGTTGTAGACCGCAACCGAAAGTACACGCTTTGCCTCGTCTTGACCTATTACGTATTCATCAAGCTTTTCCTTTAACTGTGCGGGCTTTGGCAAGGTTTCAAATGAAAGCGAAAACTCACCCGTGCCTTCCGCAGGTGCAGCAGGCATATAATCGTCAAGTATCTGTGTACATACGTCCACACAGTCATTGCATATAAACACGCCCTCGGGGGAGGGAATAAGCAGCTCTACCTCGTGCTCGCCTCTGCCGCAAAAAGCGCAGTGGTGCTTGTTTTGTGATTTGTTATTATCAGCCAATTTACTGTCCTCTCGAAGAATAAATGTCGTTTTATCTGTTTGCGCTTGTTACGGACGGCGCTCGATGACCTTGTCAATAAGACCGTACTCCATAGCCTGTGCGGCAGTCATGAAATTGTCACGGTCTGTGTCACGCTCGATTATTTCAAGAGCCTTGCCCGTGTTGGCAGCAAGAATTTTGTTGAGGGTATCCTTTGTGCGCAGGATGTGGTCGGTATGAATTTTTATGTCGGACGCCTGACCCTTCATTCCGCCGAGGGGCTGATGGATCATGATTTCGCTGTTCGGAAGAGCCAAACGCTTTCCTTTAGCTCCCGAGGACAGAAGAAACGCGCCCATGCTCGCAGCCATACCGATGCATATCGTAGATACGTCGCACTTGATAAAGTTCATAGTATCATATATTGCCATGCCTGCGGTGACCGAGCCGCCTGGGCTGTTGATATAAAAGGATATGTCTTTTTCGGAGTCCTGTGCTTCGAGGTAAAGCATCTGAGCGACAACAAGAGATGCGGTAGCGTCGTTTACTTCGTCAGCCAAGAAGATTATTCTGTCGTTGAGAAGTCTGGAGTATATGTCAAAAGATCTCTCGCCTCTGCTTGTCTGTTCGATTACCATCGGTACAAGTGCCATTTTTTCCACCAGCGCCGCACCTGCGGCGTCCTTTCGTGTATAGTTTAAATTCAGGGCGGGTAATCTCAAATTTACCCGCCCCGATGTTTTGACTGTCAGTCGAAATACTTATTCAGCCTTATCTGCGTCTGCATCTGCCTTTTTGGTCGTTTTCTTGGCAGTTGTAGCTTTTTCGTCGTCAGCTTTAGCTGTTGTTGTTTTCTTTGTGGTCGTTGTTTTCTTTGCTGTTGTTTTCTTTGCAGGCTTTTCCTCAGCTGTTTCAGCATCAGATGCCTTTGCAGAAGCCTTCTTTGTTGTCTTCTTTGCGGGCTTTTCCTCTGTGATAACAGCCTTTTCCTTTACGAGGTCCATAGCCTTTCTTACGATAATGTCCTTTGCAACGCCATCTTTATCAACGAACTCTTTGACCTTATCAGCTTCAAGACCGTATGCCTTTGCGATATCCTCGTATTCCTTTTCGATTTCTTCATCGGAAGCGGTGATATTCTCAAGAGCGGCGATCTTTTCAAGAGCGAGTCTGGACTTGACCTGCTTTTCAGCCTGAGGCATCATAGACTCACGCAGCTGTTCGAGTGTCTGACCTGTATACTTGAAGTATGTGTTCAGATCCATACCCTGACTTCTGAGGCGGTTGTCGTAGTCACGAACGAAGTTTTCAGCCTCTGCCTCGATCATCGGAGCAGGGATGTCACCCTCGAGCTTTTCGATAAGAGCGTTGAGAAGCTTTTCTTCAAGAGCAGCCTCCTCAGCCTTTTCTTTTCTCTCTGCTATTTTAGCCTTGATATCAGCCTTGTATTCATCAAGAGTATCAAACTCTGATACATCTTTTGCGAATTCATCGTCAAGGGCAGGGAGCTCGACCTTCTTGATAGCGTTAAGCTTGCACTTGAATACAGAAGCCTTGCCTGCAAGCTCGGCTGCATGGTACTCTTCGGGGAAGGTTACATTTACGTCAAAGCTCTCGCCTATCTTCTTGCCGATTATCTGCTCTTCAAAGCCGGGAATAAACTGACCTGAGCCAAGTGTAAGCTCATAGCCCTCAGCCTTGCCGCCGTCAAACTGCTTATCGTCAACATAACCGTCAAAATCTATGTTTGCAATATCTCCGTTTTCAGCAGCTCTGTCATCAACATCTATCGTTCTTGAGTTGCGCTCGCGAACGTGACCGAGCTCATGCTCGACCTCGTCGTCACCGACAACTACGCTCTTGCGTGTTGCCTCTATGCCGAGATAACCCTCGAGCTTGACTTCAGGCTTTGTGTAAACGGTAGCCTTCATAAGAACACCGTCATCGTCGATAGATACGATATCAAACTCGGGACGGCTGACAACCTCAAGACCAGACTCTTTTTCAGCTTCTGTATAAGCTTCGGGAATAAGATCGTTTATAGCGTCTTCATAGAATATGCCCTTGCCGTACATTTTCTCAATGATGGACTTGGGAGCCTTACCCTTTCTGAAACCGGGAACATTGAGATTTTTTGCTTTCTTACGGTAAACACGCTCTACCGCTGCATCGAAAACAGATTTTTCAAGAAGAAATTCTATTTCGTACAGATTGTTGTCTTTCTTATCGGTTTTTTTGAAACTCATTTTTTCTTTCCTCCAAATGATCAACTCATTTACATACCTATATATTTTACATCTTTATGTGATTTTTGTCAACAATTATAAAGATTTTTTTGCCGAGAAAGCGGATAAAACAAGATTTTTTTGCATTTTTTACGGAATAAACACCCTCTTGGGGGTAAAATCAATGAAGTCAGCAGAAATGAGCTCAAATCTGATGCCCCTGTATTCGGTAACAGCCTGACAGTTGTAAATTCCGTGAATATGACCGTAATAACATTTTTGAATGTCGTATTCGGTCATAAGGGAGATAAGCTCCTCAAAGGCAAATTCCTTCCATACGGGAGGGAAGTGCGTAAATACAACAATGGGCAGATCCTTGCCGTTTGCAAGCGTCCTTGCATATTCGAGACTGCGTTTGAGCCTCCCGCATTCCCTTGCGCTGATCTTTTCGTAGTCGCAGGGTCTTGGTGCGGCGCTTGATTCGTTGTACCAGCCTCTTGTGCCGGCAACAAGGACTCCGTCAGCCAAAAATGCATTGTTGTATAGCATTGAAATGCTGCCTATACCGTTTTTTTCAAAAAAGCATTTGACCTTGTTTTGTGTTGACCACCAAAAATCGTGGTTGCCCTTGCTGATGATCTTCTTCCCGGGAAGAGTCTCGATAAACTTGAAATCCTCAAGAGACTCTTCAAGCTTCAACGCCCAGGATATGTCTCCTGGTATTATTACCGTGTCGGTGTCGCATACGAGCGAGGACCAACGCTTTTTTATTTTTTTTGCGTGATCAAGCCACCTCGCACCGAAAACCTCCATCGGTTTATCCGTGTTCTCGCCAAGAGAAAGATGTAGGTCGGCAATGGTGTATAATGCCATGTTTTTCTCCGGTGTTTTTTATTTTTATCTGTTTTTATCCGTTCCAAAAAGTCTTATTTCTTTGAAAATTCGCTTACCTTCTCGGGCATTTGAGAGACGGCGCTTACACCGTCAAAGCGTACTGTGCGCTCTCCTATGTTTGCAAGCGGCGCGGGGATCTCCGTGCCTGTCAGCTTGGAGAGAAGCGTGAGAGCTTCAAGATCCTGCGGCTTTTCTCCCGTGAGAGATGCATATACGTCGGATGCGAACTTATACGGGCTTGCCGTTGAAGCTACGAGCATCGGCACCTTATCCTGCTTTGACTGTGCGAGATACTGCTCTGCGCAGTTGTAGCCGACTGCGGTATGTGTGTCCATGAGATACTTTTCATTTTCAAACACACGCTTTATTGTGCTCTTTGTGTCCTCTTCCGAGCAGAAGTAACCGCAGAACTCTGCCTGCAGCTTTTCGAGAGTTTCCGCATCTACCTCATAGTCACCATTTTCTCTGAGAGCTCTCATCCACAGCTTTGTTTTCTCATCTCCTGCCAAAAGGTAGAGAAGACGCTCAAGGTTGCTTGAAATAAGGATATCCATAGAGGGAGAGATAGAAAGCATGAATTCACGCTTTTTGTCATATTTACCCGTGCGGATAAAGTCTGTGAGAATGTTGTTTTGGTTTGATGCGCATACAAAACGGCGGAAGGGCATTCCCATCTGCTTTGCCATATATGCGGCGAGTATATTTCCGAAGTTTCCTGTAGGAACGCATATGTCTATCTCGTCGCCCTCTTTGATCTCGCCGCTGTTTACAAGGTCGCAGTATGCGGATATGTAGTAAACTATCTGCGGTGCGAGTCTGCCGAAGTTGATAGAGTTTGCGCTTGAAAGAACGCAACCGTTCTCGAGCATAAGCTTTGCAAATTCTTTGTCTACAAACATCTTCTTTACGCCCGTCTGTGCATCGTCAAAGTTGCCGTCGATAGGGCAGACCTCAACATTTGAGCCTTCCTGTGTTACCATTTGCAGCTCCTGCACACGGCTGACGCCGTTTTTGGGGTAGAATACGATGATCTTTATTCCGTCAACGTCCTTGTAGCCTTCAAGTGCGGCTTTTCCGGTATCGCCCGAGGTGGCAACGAGGATAAGAGCGGTGTTTTTCTCTGCGGTCTTCTTGAGTGCTCTTGACAAAAGCCTCGGCATTATCTGTAGAGCCATGTCCTTGAAAGCACAGGTAGGTCCGTGCCAAAGCTCAAGCGTGTAGATGCCGTCCTTTACTTTTACAACGGGAGCGGCACCGCCGGGGAAACGCTGTTCGGAGTATGCGGCACACGCATCTTCAAGCAGCTCCTCGTAGGTATAGTCTGTCAGATATTTTGAAAGCACATATGCGGCTCTCTCGGGATAGCTCATCTTTGCTATCTTGCCGATCTCTCCGTCATTGAGTGCGGGAATGCGAGAGGGCATAAAGAGTCCTCCGTTTGACGAAAGACCGCGCTTTATAGCACATGCGGCGCTGACACTTTCAAATGTAGTGTTTGCATTTCTTGTACTTATGTAGTTCATTTTCTCTTTCCTTGCTTTTTATATTTATATTTTTTATTTTACACTATTATAGGTTGTTTTTCAAAAATCGCTTTGCGTTTTCGAAAAACACACAATTCACCTGCTGCTCCGAGTAGTTGTGTGACAGCATTTTTTCTGCCAGATTTTCAAGCTCAGCAAGATTTCGTATGTCAGAAGGGGTAGTCTCTATTCCGTCAAAATCACAGCCCAAGGACACACAGCCTATACCGAAGCGCTCCGCATAGTGCTCGATGTGGGCGAGCACAGTGTCCGAGCTTGCTCTTGAGTCAACGGAAAGATGCTGCGGCGCCAAGCTGATTCCGACTATACCGCCGCTGCCGACCATAAGAGCACAGAGAGCATCGCTCATGTTTCTTTTGTGATGGCATACCTTGTATGAGTTTGAATGTGTGGCAATGACCGGCTTGTTGTATACAGCCATTATCTCGATAATATCTCTTGCAGTTCGCTCGCACGCATGGGATATGTCCGCTGTAATGCCAAGCTCGGCGCACCTTTTTGCAGTTTCCTTTCCGAATGGTGTCAGCCCGAGCTCAGTATCAAAGCCGCCTCCGATACAGCTCTCACCCTGCCATTGAAAGGTAAGAATTTTTACGCCGCACTCGGCGAGCGCATCAAGACGGGAGATATCACACGCAAGAATTCTTGCATCTTCAACCGTGAGAATAAAAGCCGCCTTGCCGCTTTCGTGGGCTGATTCTATATCCTCGTATGTACGGCACATCTGCGCTGTACCGTCGGCTTGACATTCTTTTTTTAAATAGGCTTGAATATTGAAAAAGTCCGAGTATGCTTCGTTATCCGAGCGTCTATTGTCGCTCCATACGGCGGTTGCCTGACAGTAGCTGTCGTATTTTTTTGCATATTCAAGAGAAATATGCAGTCCGTTGCTTTTCAGTCCTGCTTTTCTTTTGTACATCTCGTATGCCGTGTCGCAGTGAGTGTCAAAAAGGGAAATGCCCATACTACCTCCTATGACGGTAAAGCGTCCTATGGTTTACTGCGTTTTCCGTATGTACAAGCTCGGGAGTCCCTCCCCCGAGGTATACTTCGATGACATCTATCCTCGGGGTCTTGCCGTTGTAGTTTGCGGCTGTGTAGTATTTTGCCGCACTTAGGAGATTGAGAGCTTTTTCTCTGTCTATGTGCTCGCTTGCACGCTGACCGTGTTGCTGTGCTTGCTCTCTTGTCTGTGACAGGGTCTTTACCTCGACTACAACGATATGATAATCATCC
Organism: Eubacteriales bacterium; assembly: GCA_045120955.1. GTDB lineage: Bacteria > Bacillota > Clostridia > Oscillospirales > CAG-272 > JAZMZS01. Next base: position 7,781 of record JBGVFH010000090.1, read on the forward strand.
TCAGCTATTATGTCAAGCTCTTTGTGAGAAATTCTCACGTTTCTGTCGATGATTTTGTACCCGTGCGACACAAGGTATTTGCACGCAGCCTCCTCGCCTAAATCACCTACAGCCCGCTTGAGCGTTCGGTTGTCTTTGTTTTCTTTTCTTTTTCCAAAAATATCGAATATGCTCATTTGTCGAGAAATTTGAGAAAGTCACGGCGGTGTATCGGGAGAACGCCGTGCTGTTTAATAGCCTCTATGTGCAGCTTTGTTCCGTATCCCTTGTGCTTTGAAAAGCCGTATTCGGGATACTGCTTGTCATATTCGCACAGCAGTCTGTCTCTTGTCACCTTTGCGAGTATTGAAGCCGCCGCGATCGACGGGGATTTTGCATCGCCCTTGACTATCGGTACTGCCGGAATATCAAAGCCCCGTGCAATATTTCCGTCAATGAGCGCAAGATCTGCCTTGACGCTCAAGCCTTCGATCGCACGCTTCATAGCAAGCATCGAGGCGTTGAGAATATTTATCTCGCCTATCTCTTCAACAGATGCCGACGCTATAGAGTATGCAACAGCTTCTTTTTTGATAATATCAAAGAGTGCCTCTCTTTTTTTCTCAGAGAGCTTTTTTGAGTCGTTCAGTCCCTCTATCACAAGCCCCTGAGCAAGCACACACGCCGCTGCGACCACAGGCCCCGCAAGAGGTCCTCTGCCTGCCTCGTCACAGCCGCATATAATGCTGTAGCCCTCATCCGTGTATTTTTGTTCGATCTCGTATGTCAGCATATCATTCACCGTCGGACGACTGCGGAGTCTCAAGCGTTATGCGTCCTATTTTTGCAGCTCTGAACTCGTCAAGCAGCATATCGGCGCATCTTTTGTGATTGACCTCGCCTCCGCTTTGCAGCAGATGTCTCTTTCTGCCTATCAGCTCAAAAAGATCGTAACCGTCAAGCATACAAAACTCACTCTTGTCGCCGAGGTTGTATCTTGAACTGAGCATTTCGGGTGCGATGTCGCGCAAGCGCTCGCACATTATCATTGCGATCTCCTCAATCTGAAGAACGTCGTCCTTTATCGCTCCTGTTATCGCAAGGTTTTGTCCTACAGTCGGATTTTCAAATTTCGGCCAAAGCACACCCGGCATATCGAGCAGATCAAGACCAATGCTTGTGGGTACCCATTGCTTTGAGAGAGTAACGCCGGGTCTGTTCTCGACCTTTGCCTTTTTTGTGCCTGCGAGCCTGTTTATAAATGATGATTTTCCTACATTCGGAATTCCCACTATCATCGCACGCACATTTTTGCCGATTATTCCTCGTGCCTTCCACGCATCGATTTTCTCTTTCATTACTGCGGCGACCGTGCTCTTCAGCTCTCCGATGCCTTCTCCCGTTTGACAGTCGCATATGACACAGTGCCTTTTACGTGCTTCATAATAGCTTTTCCACTTGCGGCTCACCGACGGGTCTGCGAGTGTTGATTTGTTGAGTATGGTGATTATCGGTTTTTGGCAAACAAGCTCGTCTATCTCGGGGTTTTTCGAGCTGTAGGGTATTCTCGCATCAAGCACCTCTATTATTATGTCTACGCTTGAAATGTTCTCACGTATCAGACGCTTTGTCTTTGCCATGTGACCGGGGAACCACTGTATGATGTTACTTTGCATAAGAAAAACTTATCCTGCCTTTCCGAATTTGTTGAGCGGAAAGAGCCGTATGATAACCTTACCTATTACATATTCTTCTTTTATACAGCCAAACGCCCTTGAGTCGTAGGATTCGGAACGGTTATCACCCATTACAAACAGACACCCTTCGGGAACCTGCAGGGGGAAGGTAACTGATGCGTATAGGGATCTGTCGCTGATATAGTTGACATAAGGCTCGTCAAGAGGCTCGGCAAAGGCAAGAGCCTGCTCACTGTCAGCAACATATACCTGCCAAGTGGAGAGATTTATGTCTACCCATTGTCCCTCAGTTGCGATAACTCTTTTAACTATAGCGTCACCGTGCTCTTTTCCGATATTTTGCGGTAACTGGAACACGATGATGTCCATATATTTGTAGTCGTTTGCCAAAGGGGTGATAAGAAGCGTCTCGTTTTCATGCAGAGTGTTTACCATTGAGTCGCCGACGACTACTGCGGGACGGGCAACGAACGTAAAGAGAATGACCACTGCACAGAAGGAAATGACTATCATCTCCACCCATTCAAATATCTCTTTTATGCCCTTTGATATCTTTTTCTTTTTTGCGCTGCCTTTTGTGTCGGCAGCGTCCTTGTCCGCCGTCTTGTCCTTTGCGGCGGTGAGAGCCTCGCTCTCTGCCTGTTGTTTTTCTTCGGGCGTTATGCCGCCGTTTTGTTTGTTGTTCGTTTCCTGCATATAAAACGCCTTTCGATGTTTTTATTACTTTTCTATCATCATGTCAAGCAGTCTTGTACCGTCAGGGATGTAAAACTCCTTGTCCTCAGCGCTCTGCTCTGTCAGAGACTCAACCCCGTCATGTTCCTCCTTTGAGCTGTAAAGCATGAAGGGAACAGGCTCACGTGAGTGAGTACGGATAGCAAGAGGAGTGGGATGGTCAGGCAGACACAGAATTTTAAAGTCTTCTCCCGTGGAGCGAAGATACTCGTATACGGGGCGAAGGATCCTGTCGTCGATATATTCTATCGAGAGCACCTTGTTCTCGACCTCACCTCTGTGACCGCATTCGTCGGGCGCCTCTACATGAACAAAAACAAAATCGTCACCGTCAGAGAATGCCTTGATAGCCGCGTCTGCTTTTCCTTTGTAATTGGTATGAACGTTACCTGTAGCACCCTCGATGTCAGGTACCTTTGTGCCGGCGCATATGCCGATGCCTTTTATGAGGTCGACCGCAGAAATGACCGTAGCATCAAGCCCCCATTTTTCCTTGAAGGAGGGAAGAGAGGGATTTTTTCCGGGAGACCAGAGCCATGCGCTGTTTGCAGGCTTCTGTCCTCTTGCACGTCTTGCCTCGTTTATCGGGTGATGAGCGAGAACGTCGTATGAGCTCTTCATAAGCTCGAAAAACTCCTTGCCTGCCTCTCCTTTCGGCAGATACTCTCCGATCTTTTTGCCGATTATGTCATGAGGGGGAGTGAATTTGAATTTTTCGTCGGCGTTTTTCCATATCAGACAATGGCGGTAGCTGACGCCGGGGTAAAAGTGCTTTACATCGTCTCCCATTGCGGCACCGAGAGCCAAAACAAGCTCGCGTGCCTCCTCGCTTGATATTTCGTCTGCGCTGTGGTCGAGCATTATTTTTTCTTCGTAGGGGATAGAGTCATCGTCGCTGACTGTGACGACGTTCATTCTTATGGCTGTGTCCTCAGCAGCAAGCTCAATTCCGAGACTTACCGCTTCAAGCGGCGAGCGACCCTTTGAATAAATGAGCGGGTCGTACGAAAGTATCGCAAGGTTTGCCGTATCAGACTCGGGCTTGAGTCCTTCGGGAACGTTTAGTACGGTACCTACCGTGGATTTCTTTGAAAGTGCATCAAGAGTGGGCTTTTTTGCGACCTCCATAGGAGTTTTTTTGCCGAGGTCGTCATTTTTACGGTCTGCCATTCCGTCAAAAACAAGAACAAAATATTTCATAACAATATCGCTTTCGTGTATATAATGTTGAATTTTTATAATGTTAAAAATGCAAAAATGCATATTTATTCCACTATATATAACAGTATAACACTTCTTTAATATTATTACAAGACAAATTTGTAACAAACTTTTTATAATTTGGAGCACAAAAAAAGCATTTTTGACATCATTGTGTGCATATATGAGCGTAAAAGGAAAAATATCTAATTTTTTTTGAAAAAGGTATTGAAAATAATTTACAATAGTGATATAATTACCTTGTTTGTGGGTATATACCCGTAATATAACAGAACAGTCCTCTGCGCAGCTCTGCATGAATGTTCGGGAAATTAGGAGGAGTCATGGATAAGATTCAGGCTTTTGTAAATGAGCAGATGAAAGAGAATGTTCCTACTCTTAACATTGGTGATACCGTAAAGGTATACAACAAGATCAAAGAGGGAACAAGAGAAAGAGTACAGTTGTTCGAAGGCACTATTATTGCTAAGCACGGCGGCGGAATATCCGAGACCTTTACGGTAAGACGTGTTGCTTACGGATGCGGTGTCGAAAAGACATTCCCTGTACACTCCCCCAACGTTGAGAAGGTTGAGATCGTTCGCAGCGGTAAGGTCAGACGTGCAAAGCTCTACTATGTACGTGACCGTGTGGGTAAGGCAGCTAAGATCAAGGAAAAGATCTAAGCTAAAACAAAACAGCAAAAAAATGACAAGGTGCAAGCCTTGTCATTTTTGCGTTTGTGCCGCAATTTATGTCGGATGAACAAACGTGATATGATGAACAAACGTGATATTCCTCTATCGGCGGCTCTGCTTGGGTTTTCAAGCTCATATTTGATCTGCTTTTAAGAGCCGTTTTTATATCGTCGACAGTTTAGCGGCAATGCCCGTCGCACTTGCCGTCAAAAAAGCCGTCGAGATCTACGAAAAATCCGCCGTCCTCGGTACGCTTGAAGCCGCAAGCGAGAATTATCGTTTCGCTTGATGCATCGGGGGCACATTTTGCCTTGTGTGTACCGTGAAGGTCTATATAATTAAGTACCCCTCTTCCCATGATAATGAGTGCCTCAGCATCCGAGATACCGTCACGAGTGCGCAGATCCTTTATGTAAGCGGTACCGTTAGCGCATATAAACTGACATATACCGACAAATTTTTCGTTTTCATAGCAGGAAAAAGCATCGTATTCCTCGTTATATTCAGCGCCGCAGAGACCGCATAGATACTCCTGCATTTCCTCATCGGGTATTTTCTTTATTATAAGCATTAAATAAACCTAATTCCTTTCCGAGCCTCAGAGCGACCTGATGTATGCTATCTCATCGGGGGTAAGTACTCTGTATCTGCCCATAGACAGCCTTCCTAACTCAAGCTTTCCGATGCTGACTCTTTTGAGTCTGCATACGTTGAGTGATGCCGCCTCGCATATGCGGCGTATTTCTCTGTTTTTCCCCTCTGTCATCTCGAACATAATAACGCTTTTTTTGTCGCCCTGAGAGAGCACCTCGACATTTTTCGCTCTTAGTGCCTGTCCGTCAGAATAAACTGTCGATGAAATGGTTTTGAGCGCATCATCGTCAACCTGCCCGCTGACGATAACGATATACTGCTTTGATATCATGTTTCTCGGGTGAGTGAGCTTGTTTGCGGTCTGTCCGTCATTTGTAAGAAGCAAGAGTCCCTCTGAGTTGTAGTCAAGTCTGCCGACGGGATATACACGTTCTTTAACTCCGTGAAGCAGCTCCGTTACGCACTTTCTGCCTTTTTCATCCGAAAGGGAAGTGATATATCCGCGGGGCTTGTTGAGCATATAGTATGAATATTCCCTGTAGGTTGGGCGGATCACTCTGCCTCTGTATTTTATTATATCCTTTTCGGGGTCTATCTTCTGACCGATAAGCGCAGGCGCACCGTTAACGGTGATTTCACCTCCATCAATAGCTGCTTCTGCAGCTCTGCGTGAGAGAACGCCGCAGTCGGTAAAATATTTTTGAATTCTTATCTGTTCCATTTTTAATATGTACGGCTCTCGCCGTTCTTTCTTTTATTATTTCTTTCCTTAAAATATATTATAGTATTGCTTACTGTATCGTTTCTACGGTATGCGAGGACACAATGGGCGAGCTTGCGACAAGCTCTTCGTTGCAGTAATACAGATTTCTGCCTATGACCGAGCTTTCTCTGACGGGAGAGTAGAGAAAACGGGGACACTCGCACACGACTTTGATGCTGTCAAGCTCTCCTTTTTTTACGGTTATCATAACATCCTCCGATGTTGCACACACAAACCCTGCTCCGTCTCCTATAACGGGGACAAATCTTGACAGCCCATTTATGCTCGATGCGCTGACCGCCTCATAATTTTCAAAGCCCCAGTCAAGCATATTTTCGTGCTCGTTCCAATCGTCATGCGAATGAAGCGTTACCGCCACGAGCTGAAGACCGTCACGGCAGGCTGAGGACACAAGACATCTGCCGCTGGATTTTGTGTATCCTGTTTTTACGCCGTTTGCTCCTTGGTAAAGACTGAGCATCTTGTTGTGATTTGAAAAATATCTGACCTTACCGTCGGCACTTTGTATTTTTGCGTTTTTCGTTGCGGTGATCTTACGGATACATTCGTTTTTAAGTGCGTGCGAGGATATTACGGCAAGCTCGCGTGCACTCGTATAATGCTCGCTGTCGGGCAAGCCGTGCGGATTTTTAAAATTTGAATTTACAAGTCCCAGCTCTTTTGCATATTGATTCATCAAAACAGCAAAGCCCTCAATGCTTTTGCCTATATTTATCGCTATTGCGGCAGCGGCATCGTTTGCGCTTTGCAAAAGCATTGCATACAACAGCGACTCGAGTGTATATACCTCACCCTCGCAAAGACACGCACTTGTCCCCTCTATTCCTACAGCCTCTTTGGGGACAGCCATTTCTGCCTGAGGATCAAAATACCGAAGCGCTGTAAGCGCCGTCATTATTTTTGTTGTGCTTGCCATCGGCAGGCGTTTGTCGGCATTTTTTTCGTACAGCGCACGGTTGGAATTACATTCAATGAGTATCGCCGCCTCGGCAGTTGCGGCATTTGCCGCATATGCGTGAGTACAAAACGCAAGCATGGACACAATTACTGCCATCGCTGTGCAAACAGCCTTTATGTGTGATCTATAAATAAACATAGCTTTACCTCTGTAAAATATTCTTTATTATTTTTTACAGAGGCAGAGCTGTTATTCACCTGCGTCTTCGGTACTTTCAGGTGCTTCTTCTTCTGTTTTCTTCTTTTGGAAAACAGCTTTTATTTTTTCAAGAATATCCGGTGTGCGCTCGACCAAGGATGCAATTTTATCGACAGAATCGCCGCCCGGATTTGCAATAGTGATAAGCTCGACCTTGCCATCTGCGCTTACCGTCAAAAATCCGACCGGTGTGACCGAAACGCCGGTTCCGCCGCCACCGCCGAAGTTCTGCGGCATTGACGCTTTGGTGTTTGCGCTGTCGTTTTTCTTTGACGAGTAGTCCAGACCGCCGCTGACATAGCCTATCGTGATCTTTGAGACCGGAATGATAGTTGTTCCTGCATTTGTGCTGATGGGTTCTCCTATAACCGTCTGTGCATCCACAAGCTCTCTTATTTTAGAGAGGGAAGTGGATATCATATCGTTCATTTTTCCTTCTGCCATGATGTATCCTTTCGATTGTTTATTTATTGTTTATTTATTGTTTGCCTGTTTTAAAAATCTTTCTTTTACAAATTTGTACGCAATGCTAAAGGCAATATCTATTGCCTGCCAAACTCGCATAGATGCTGCCAATTTTATGTTAACGCTCGGCTTTGTTGCGAAAAAATCCGCATTTACCGCAATGTCCTTGTCTTCTTTTGGGCAGAGATTTGTTATATTGTCAAGCAGCTCTACGAGATACGCAACGCTTTGACATACGATACCGTAAAAAATTGCCGTTGAGGCGGGGTCCTCTCCCGCAACGGTTACGTGTACTCTTGTGATGTCCAAATGAAGGTGCTTGCCGAATTTTGCAAAAAATGTTTGTGCAAGCTTTCTCACGAGCAAAACGATATCCGTTATGTCGGACAAAGTCATTTTTTCCTTCTTCCCATCCTGAGCGGAGGTTTTTTTCTGTTTTTTTGCTTGCTTGCTTGCTTTTTTCTTCTGCTTTGACTCTGATTTTTTCTTTTCCTTCTCAGCCAACCGTTTGAAACGTTTGGTGCTGTAGTCCTTTAGTCTTATTCGTTTTTTCTCTTTAGGGTAGAGACGGAGCTTGAAAAAAAGAATTTTCAGATATACCCTTGCTCCCTCGTCCGCTTCAATTATGACCGAAGCACGAAGAAACATGAGTGAGCCAAGCAGCAAGAGTATTATTCCTAAAACAATAAGGAAGATATACATTTTGCCACCTCGGTAATTTTGGTGTACGGATAATTATTATTTGCAAAAAATTGCATATTTACTCTGTTTTATCCGTTTGAGCCGCACCGCTGTTTTCACCGAAGACACTATCGGTGCTTTCTTGCGGTTTTTCCTGTTCTATCTCGTCGATAGTCATGTTTTCAAATGCTCCGACCGCATGCCCTATCTCAGATACGTCGGGCAGCTCTGAGATCGAGCTTATGCCGAATACACGGAGAAAGTCAGGAGTCGTTCCGTATAGCATAGGTCTGCCGGGGGCATCGACTCTGCCCTTTGGCTCTATGAGTCCTCGGTCGAGCAGGCTGTTTACCGCATATGTCGAGTCAACACCTCGTACCGTATCAACATATGTACGTGTGACGGGCTGATTGTATGCTATAACAGCAAGCGTCTCAATAGATGAGTTCGACAAATTTCCGCCTCGTCTTATGTCAAGAGCCTCTTTGATATAGGCGGAATATTCCGCTTTTGTGCACAGCTGAGCACATTCGTCCATAGCGAGCATAATTATAGCTCTGTCACAGGCGTTGTATTCCTTTGCGTATTCTGTGATAAAATCCTTTGTTTTTTTGGGAGTAAGACCAAAAAGGCGAGAAAGCTTTTCATATGTCATCGGATGTCCCGCTGCAAAAAGCACTGCCTCGGTCGTTTTCTTCATTTCTTTTATGTCTGTGACAGGTTCAGTCATTTGTTTACCTCGCCTTTAAACTTGTGTTTATAATATTATTTGTCCGCATCTATTTCGGACTTGGGCAGATTTTGCAGTACACTTTCATCGGGGTTTAGCGTTACTTCGATATTAAAGCCTATCTCGCCCGCTTCATCATCCTCGCCGGATGCCGTATCGAGAAGCAACGTTCTCGATTTTATCAGCTCAAGCAGAGCCAAAAACGATGCGATAAGCTCGCTTCTGTCCTGCGCTCGGTCGAGTATGTCGAGAAGAGACAGTCTGCCCCTTTGACGAAGGGTAAGTACGATGCCGCTTATTTTTTCTTCGACAGAGACGACCCTTGCCTTTACCAGCGGCTTTATATGAGTGCTTTGTACGTTTTCCGAAGCTTCCAGCCTACGCATCATAAGCGAAAGCGCCCGTGACAGCAGCTCGGGATCAAGTCCGGTCGGCAGCTCCTTGTCGGGAGGTATCTCGTCCTCGTCTTTTACCATTCTGCCGGAATGCTCTGTGTACATCGAGAGCATTTTTGCGGCGGCTTCCTTTGCTTTTTTATAAATTATAAGCGCCTCGGAGAGCCATGCTCTCGGGTCTTCTTCATTTTCGGGGAGCTTTGGCAGAAGCATTCGGCTCTTTATGAGCATAAGCTCGCTTGCCATGACGATGAATTCAGAGGCAAGCTCCATGTCCATTCTTTGCGCTTGCTCGATATATTCCATGTATTGGTCGCATATTACGGATATCTGTATGTCGTTGATATCCATTTTGTTTTTGTTTACGAGTGAGAGCAAAAGCTCAAGCGGCCCCTCGAAAAACTCAAGTTTGTATGTCATCTCTTCCATCGGTTCACCTGAATTGTATTTTTACTTATACGGCAAGAAACGGAATGAAATCAAGCAGCCTGTTTATTGCGCCGAATATGCCGTTTACGATAGTTCCGATAGAAAAACCGGAACCTACAGAAAGAAACACGAGCAGAGCTATCATGATATATCTTTCGTATTTCATGATGCCGAAGTAATATTTGTCGGGCAGGAAAGCAAACAGCACCCTTGATCCGTCAAAGGGCGGAATGGGTATGAGGTTGAACACCGCATAGCTGAGATTATAAAAGCAAAAGCAGTTAATGAGGGTAAGCACCGCCGTGCAGAGAGCATAGACGGTGTCGTTTTTTATACAAAGCGAAAGCATAGCATCATTTGAAAATCCCGCAAGAGCTATCCTGTACAGAATAGTTCCGAGTATACCGAGTATAAGATTTATTGCGGGGCCTGCAAGCGCAGTGAGCGCCATTCCTTGCTTTTGCTTTTTAAAATATCTCGTGTTTATCGGGACAGGCTTTGCCCAACCGTAGCCGAACATCAGCATGAACAGAGAGCCGATGAGATCAAGATGCTTTATGGGGTTGAGAGTCAGTCTGCCGAGGTTACGTGCCGTCGGATCTCCCATCTTGTATGCCACATATCCGTGCGCAGCCTCGTGGAAGGAAAGCGCAAGCATGATACATGGGATAGATAGCAGCAGATTGAGTATTTCAAAAGTAGAACCGCCTATTATCTGTGATAGCAATTTTATCCTACCTTTCTTTGATACAAAACATCAATAGGAAATAGAAAAGGGGCGTATATGATGCATCATACTCACACATCAAGACGCACAAGGTCCTCGTAGGTTTCACGCTTGAGCACAAGCTTGTGCTCTCCTCCCTCTACCGCAACTATCGGCGGGCGGGGAATTCTGTTGTAATTTGATGCCATTGAATAGTTGTATGCACCTGTAACGAGTACCGCTACCGTGTCTCCTCTGACGGGAGCTTGAATTTTCATGTTCTCTCCGATAAGATCCCCTGATTCACAGCATCTTCCTGCAAGCGTGCAGCTGTAGTCGGCAGGCTCGTTTGCTTTGTTTGCGATCAATGCCGTATACTTTGAGCCGTAGAGGGCATATCTCGGGTTGTCGGGCATTCCTCCGTCAACAGAAACATAATTGCGAAAACCGGGTACGGTCTTTACCGAGCCTACGGTATAGAGCGTAAGTCCTGCCGCCGCAACGATGCTGCGTCCCGGCTCGAACATGATCTTGGGGCGGATTATGCCTCTTTGCTTGCATATTCTGTTTATGTCCTCGGATATGGCTCTGATATTGGCTGCAATATCTATCTCGCCGTCTTCTTCCGTATATTTTACGCCGAAGCCGCCGCCGAGATTAAGCTCTCGGAGAAGATATCCGCACTTTTCGTTTATATCCGCAATAAAACGTATCATTATGTCCGCTCCGAGAACGAACGGCTCCGTGTCAAAAATTTGCGAGCCTATGTGTGCATGAACGCCGACAAGGTCGATGTTTTCACATTTTATTGCTTTTTCAACGATAGCCTGAGCCTGCCCCGTTGTGATGGGACTGCCGAATTTCGAGTCGACGTTTCCCGTGCTGATAGCCTTGTGCGTGTGCGGGTCTACCTCGGGTGTTATGCGCAGAAGTATTCTTTGCATTATACCCTTGTCTTTTGCAATTCTGTCAAGAGAGTAAAGCTCGTCTTCGTTGTCAACAACTATGGTGCCTACTCCTTTTTCTATAGCAAATACAAGGTCAGCATCGGTCTTGTTGTTCCCGTGAAAATACGCTCTTTCCATAGGAAAGCCTGCGCTGTATGCGGTGTAAATCTCACCGGGGGAAACGCAGTCGATACCGAGCTTTTCTTCAGCGGCAATACGGTAGATGTGCTTAAACGAGAGTGCTTTTGAAGCAAAGAGCGGTATTGCTGTTGAGCCGAAGCATTCTGTGAGAGTGTTATAATACATACGCATCTGCGCTCTTACATGGTCTATGTCGAGAACATAGACCGGTGTGCCGTACTCTTTTGCTATTTCAGTTGTATCGACATCTCCGATGGTGAGGTGTCCTTTTTCATTTGTTCCAAGATTTTTGTGAAGCATTTGCTGCAGTCCTTCTTTCTATATTTTACTTAACATCACAGAGCTTGAATATCTCTCTCCACAGCTCTTCTTTCCCTTCACGTGTCTGAGAGGAAAAGGGAATAAGCACTCCGTCTTCTTCAAAGCCAAGATCGTCACGCAGCTGTACAAGATTGTTTTTTCTGTTTGTGGCATTGAGCTTATCCACCTTTGTTGCGACTACTATAAAGGGAATGCTTGAATCAATGAGCCAGTTTATCATAGTCACGTCGTCTTCGGTCAGCCCTATTCTTGAATCGACGAGCTGAACGACCCCTCGCAAAAGGTCGATGTTCGGATTTGCTGTGAAGTACCCGTCGGTGAGTGCGGACCATTTTTTCTTGTCCTCGAACGAACGCTTTGCATACCCGTAGCCGGGCAGGTCTACCAAAAACATTTTTTTGTCAATGTCGTAGAAATTGACTGTGATCGTCTTTCCGGGGGAGGAGCTGACTCTCGCCAGCGCCTTTCTGCCGAGAAGCGTGTTGATAAGCGAGCTTTTTCCTACGTTCGAGCGTCCGGATATTGCTATTTGCGGCAGCCCCTCACGGGGAAACTGCTTTGGTATTCCGGCGCTGATTCTCAGCGTAACATTGTTTAAATTCGGTTTTATCATAAAAAATCTCTCATTCTGCGGTGCCTGCTCCCGTGCAGCGCACAAGCTCCTTATCAGAGTAGAGCTTTTGTATATCGGCACCTATTATCAGTTTGCTTTTGTCCGTATCGTCCGAGTCGGACAAAGCGTACAGCAACACTTCCTCAGCCGTTTTTACGGGTATGAAGGTGATATTGCGGCGCACCGTTTCATCCGTTTCGGGAATGTCTTTTTTGTTTGCATCCGGAATGATGACTGTCTTTACACCGGCTCTGTATGCCGCCATGGATTTTTCCTTCAGTCCTCCGATAGCGAGCACCTTGCCTCTGAGCGTTATCTCTCCCGTCATTGCAACATCTCTTTTTACAGCCTTGCCCGTGAGAGCGCTGACAAGAGCCGTCATCATCGTAACTCCTGCACTCGGGCCGTCTTTGGGGACAGCTCCCTCGGGTGCGTGGATGTGGATATCCTTGTTTTTGTAAAAATCGGGATCAATGCCGAGCTTTTGAGCCATTGCTCTGACACAGCTTACCGCTGTTTTTGCGGACTCCTTCATAACGTCACCGAGAGAACCCGTGAGCTCTATCTTGCCCGTTCCGTCAAAGACTGCGATCTCGATCTTCAGCATCTCTCCGCCGAAATCCGTGTAGGCAAGACCGTTTACAACCGCTATCTCGTCCTCGTCCGATATCGTCTCTTTTATGACCTTTGGAGCGCCGAGGAACAGATCTATATTTTCTTCTGTTATTTTTACCTTGCTCTCGCCGTCGATGATGCTCTTAGCGCTTTTTCTGCAAAGCGTGCCTATTTCTCTTTCCAGATTTCTTACACCCGCCTCGGAGGTGTAGGAGTCGATCACAGCGAGGATGGCTCCGTCACTTATCGAGAGCGTCTTTTTGCTAAGCCCGTGGCGTTTAAGCTGCTTCGGAATAAGATGATGCTTTGCTATAGACAGCTTTTCCGCTCTTGTGTATGAGCCGAGCTTTATTATTTCCATTCTGTCTATGAGAGGAGCGGGAACCGTGTCGAGAGTGTTTGCCGTTGCGATGAATATGCAGTCCGAGAGGTCAAACGGAAGCTCAATAAAGTGATCCCTGAAATTCTTGTTTTGTTCACCGTCGAGCACCTCAAGAAGTGCGCTTGACGGGTCTCCGTGTGAGTCTCTTGTCAGCTTATCTATCTCGTCGAGCAGGATAAGCGGGTTTTTTACCTTTGAGCGGCTTATCGCATCTATTATTCTGCCGGGCATAGCGCCTATGTAGGTCTTTCTGTGGCCTCTGATATCAGCCTCATCTCTGACTCCGCCGAGCGACACACGCACAAATTTACGCTTCAACGCTTTAGCAACGGAGGATGCAATGGAAGTCTTACCTACACCTGGAGGTCCTACGAGACACAGGATCTGATTTTTCGCATCGGGATTGAGCTGCTTTACGGCGATGTATTCGAGTATTCTCTGTTTTACCTTGTCGAGTCCGTCGTGGTCACGCTCAAGCACCTTTTGCGCCGCAGCGACGTCGGTGCGGTCGGCGGTCGTTTTGTTCCACGGAAGCTCCAGACAAACATCGAGATAATTGCGTATGAGACTCGACTCAGCCGAGCCGAACTGCATACGGTCAAGCTTTGCGGCTTCCTTTTGCAGCTTTTCGCTTACCTCTTGCGGAAGCTTTGCCTCAGCTATTTTTTGCAGATATTCCTCTGAGTCGCTCATGCCCTGATCGCCGCCGCCAAGCTCAGATTGTATCAATTTCATCTGCTCGCGCAAAAAGAACTCACGCTGATTTTGGTCAAGCTTTGCACGAACTCTTTTGTGAATGTCAAGCTCGTACGAGAGCAGCTTTGCCTCATTTTGCATCAGCACACAGGTAAGCTCCAAGCGTGCCATCGGGTCGAATTTTTCGAGCACCTTTTGCTTGTCTTCGAATTTTACAAGAACATTGGAGGCTATAAAATCTGCAAGAAGTCCGGGATCGTTTACCCCGTGGACCGTCGTTCTTATCTCGGTCGATACAGAGGGAAGGAGAGAGGTGAACTCGTCAAAGGTGTTTCTTGCCTCCATTATGAGAGCTTCTCCTTTGATGCCGCCTCCCGCATCAACATCTACGTCCTTTGTTATTACCTCGGCACTCAGATACTGACCGTCGGAATTGAGACTGACAGTCTTTGCTCTGGCAAAGCCCCCGATGATAATTCTCAGCCCGCCGTTTTTAGTCTTTATCGACTGCCTGATCTTTGCGACGGTTCCGACCTTGTAAAGATCGTCCGCAGCGGGATCCTCTGTGGATATGTCCTTTTGCGTGCAGAAATATACCATTCCGTCGCCCTTTTGCGCCGCCTTGCACGCCGCAACGGATTTGTCCCGCACAAGCTCTATGCTTATCGGAACGGATGGGAATGCTACTATGCCTCGTAAGGCTATCGCAGGCAGAGACATGCTCTGCGCCTTTTCAATATATTTTACCATTTATCTATCAATCCTTTCACAAAGGGAAAATGCAATAATCAAAAAACATTTATCTCAATCTTATATATTATATCATACAGTATTAAGAAATTCCATAGTTTTTGTTAACAAATAAATAATTTTCTTCAAATAAATAGATATAAACAAATACAAAAAAGCACAGTAACATCCGTTCTCCGTCTGGCGTATCATGAGATTGATACTTGCGGAGGGTGTTTTCTGTGCTGTTCTTTGCGAGCGGTTTCATACCGCCGGACAATTATAGCAAATAAAAAAACACTTGTAAATTCGCATTTTTTACGATTATGGTCGAAAAAAATTGTATTATCTGACGATAATTGAAAAAAATCAAAAATTTCGTCAAAATCCTATTGACAAAAGTTTTTGCCCGTGATATACTTTATCGGTAAAACAAAGAAGAACGCCCTGTTCTCACCGTGCCGCAATGGCGAGTACGGTCAATAATCGCAGCAGATATGAGTACGCTGTGTTTTGATGTGCGGGGAGAGTTCTTTCGCACATTATTTTTTTGGAGGTGCTTTTTTATCAGCGCTAAAGAACTGCTTATCAATGAAGAGATCAGAGCGAAGGAAGTTCGTATGATTGGCTCTGAGGGAGAACAACTCGGAATTATGAGTATCGACGATGCAAGAAATTATGCATACGACAGAGGTGTGGACCTCGTACTGATGGCTCCGAATGCACAGCCGCCCGTTTGCAGAGCAATGGATTACGGCAAGTACCGTTTTGAGAGAGACAAAAAAGAAAAAGAAGCCCGTAAAAAACAGCAGATCGTAAAGGTGAAAGAGGTCAAGCTTTCCTGCCGTATCGATACACACGATTTCAACACCCGTGTGAATCAGGCAAGAAAATTCCTTGAGGGCGGAGATAAGGTAAAGGCTATCGTGGTATTCAAGGGTCGTGAGATGACGCACCTTGAAATCGGCCGTGATATGCTCGACAAGTTCCTTGCGGCGTGCGAGGAATGCGGCACCACCGACAAAAAGCCCACTATGGAGGGCAGATTTATGTCTGTTGTGATTTCACCTGTAAAGGCAGACAAAAAGGCAACCAACAAAAATAACGCCTCTGACGGACAGTAAGCGAAAGCAAAGCCGTCTTTGAGTAAAAAATCAGCAATAAGGAGAATAAAAAAATGGCAAAGATCAAGACACATAAGGCCTCTGCGAAGAGATTTTCCGTAACAGGCAGCGGCAAGGTTAAACACGCACCCTCACAGCACCGTCATAAACTCGGTATAAAGACACAGAAGCGTAAGAGAAATATGCGTAAGGCAAGCTACCTTAGCACATCAATGGCACCCACAGTTAAGGCTCTTATTCAGAAATAAGCGTCTGTACCGATACTTTTCAGAAAAAAACGGAGGATTAGAACAATGGCAAGAGTTAAAGGCGCAATGATGACGCGCAAAAGAAGAAATAGAGTATTAAAGGCAGCTAAGGGCTACTGGGGTGCAAAGAGCAAGCACTTCAAGATGGCAAAGCAAGCCGTTCTCAAGAGCGGTAACTATGCATTTGCCGGCAGAAAGATGAAGAAGCGTGAATTCAGACAGCTCTGGATCACAAGAATTTCCGCTCAGGCAAAGGTAAACGGAATGAACTATTCCACATTTATGAACGGTCTGAAGAAAGCCGGAATCACACTCAACAGAAAAATGCTCGCTGAGATCGCAGTATCCGACAAGGATGCATTCGCAACACTTTGCGAAAAGGCAAAAGCAGCGCTTTAAGAAAAATGCAAAGGGCAGTGACGCACACACGCGTCGCGCGCCCTTTCCTTTTGTTTTATCGAGGTTTGGAAAACTAAAATGAAAATAAAAGAGCAGGTCATCACCAGCCGTGCAAATCCGCTCGTATTGGCGGTTGCAGGGCTTGAGAAAAAGCGTGAACGAGATAAGCGGGGACTGTTCTGCTGTGACGGGAAAAAGCTGTGCTTTGAGTATATAAAAAACTGCGGTGCGCCCTTGCACCTTTTTGTAAATGAAAAAAACAGCGGCACCCTTTTACCCGAGCTTGAGATGGCGGAGCGTGTATGCGGCGTCGAGCTCGAGGTGACTTTGACAGGGGACGGCGCATTTTCAAAGATGACAGAGCAAAAGGCGCCCGACGGCATCATATGCGTCGGAGAAAAAGAGAAGCTTGCACATGAAAGAGTGTCGGAGTTTGAGGGGAATTTTGACGGCGAGAGGATAATCATGCTCGACTCGCTCAGGGATACGGGCAATGTCGGCACGGTCATCAGAACGGCGCTTGCGTTCGGCTTTGACAGAGTGGTGCTGTCCTCGGACTGCGCCGATATATACAGCGCAAAGACACTAAGAGCTTCTATGGGAGCGATATTCTGCATGAAAATAACGGTAACGGACAGTCTCTGCGATGCTGTGCATTACTTTACCGAGCACGGCAGACGTGTTTTTGCGGCGGAGCTCAGAGACAATGCGGTGTCGCTTGACGATACAGACATTAGAGAAAGTGACATTTTTATTATCGGAAACGAGGGACACGGCATCGAGGATGAGGTATCTGCTCTTTGCAGAAAAAGCGTGTACATTCCGATATCCGAGCGCTCGGAGTCGCTCAATGCCGCTGTTGCGGCATCGGTTATCATGTGGCATCAGCGAATGTCGTTTAGGTGATGCAAAAACAGCGGGGCTGTTTTTGATTTTGTCAGCGAGAGGTGTATGCTTTGAAAAAGGACGACTACAAAATTTACTATATATGGCTCAGCTCCGCAATCAACCGTTCGTATGCTGTATACAGGGAGCTTGTCGAAGCATTCGGCTCCGTATACGATATATATACGGCAGACTGCGATGACTACGCTTATCTCGGCGGCAGGGCAGAGCGCTATATCGAAGCACTCTGCGACAAAAATATCTCCGATGCCGTTAAGATCACGGATTATTGCTCGCTGTCAGGCATAAGTATTGTAACGTACGAGGATGAGGTATATCCGTCTTTGCTCAAGGATATAGAAAACCCGCCGCTCGTGCTCTACATCCGAGGGAAAATGCCCGATTTTGAAAGAAAGCTCCACATAGCCGTTGTGGGCACACGCAGTATGACCGATTACGGGAAATGCGTTGCGTACAATATCGGATATTCTCTGTCAAAAAACGGTGCCGTAGTCGTAAGCGGCATGGCACTGGGCAACGATTCAGTTGCGATGTGTGCGGCGCTTGATGCGGGTGCGGGATGTATAGGGGTGCTTGGTTGCGGCGTTGATATAGCATATCCGCCTCAGCACGCATATTTTATGCGTCAGGTGGCAAAGAAGGGGGCGCTTATCAGCGAATACCCTCCCGGTACGAGGGCAGAGCCAAAGCATTTTCCGCAGAGAAACAGAATAATCAGCGGACTGTGCCGTGCGACTCTTTTAGTCGAGGGCGACAAAAAGAGCGGTGCTATGATAACCGCAAGATGCGCCGAAGCACAAGGCAGAAAGCTGTACGCAGTACCCGGCAAGGTAGGCGAGAGGTCGAGCGAGGGAGCACTGGCTCTTATCGGTGAAGGTGCGGCTGTGGCTACTTGTGCAAATGATATTTTGAAGGAATACGCATTTCTCTACAGAGGAAAAATAGACCTCAGAACGCACGAGGAATATTCCTCGGAGAAAATAGACACACTTTTGTCAGCCAGAGAGATCAAGGCAGGCAAAACGAAAATTGATGCTCCTCGTCCGCCGAGCCGTCAGACAAGCGGGCAAGGACAAAGAACCGAAAGCAAAAAAGAAAGCAACAGACCCGTCAGGGTCAGTATCTTCGACTCTTTCAAGCTTAAGACTAAAAAGAGCGCAGAGAGCACCGAGGACTTGGCGGGCAACGAAAAGCAAAATAAGACTGCCTGCCTCTCTCCCGAGCTTTTGCGTGTGTATGAAAAGCTGCCCAAAAATGAGATATTTGCCGCAGACGATGCGGAAAAATACGGCGTGGGCGTGAAAGAGTTTTTATCGGCGGTAACAATGCTCGAGATATATGGGCTTGCACGGGCTTATCCCGGCGGCAGATATACCGTAGAGTGAAATGTGGAAATATATATAAATGTGCGTTAATATCGCAAAGGATAAATAGATCAAACGGAGGTAGAATGCCCGACGGGGCTTGTGAATATGGCAAATTTGGTTATTGTTGAGTCTCCTGCAAAGGCGAGTACCATAAAGGGATATCTCGGAAGCAACTACAAGGTCATTGCATCAAAAGGACACGTCAGAGACCTTCCCAAAAGTACGCTCGGCGTTGATATAGACAACGGCTTTGAGGCTCATTATATAAATATCAGAGGAAAAGGGGATCTGATAAAGACCCTCAAAAAGGAAGCGAAAAACGCCTCCAAAGTATTTCTCGCAACCGACCCTGACCGTGAGGGCGAAGCAATATCATGGCATCTTACAACGGCTCTCGGAATACCGGCAGACAAGTCGTGCCGTATAAGCTTTAATGAGATAACAAAGACTGCCGTAAAGGATGCGGTAAAGCATCCAAGACCAATAGACATGGACCTCGTAAACAGCCAGCAGGCGAGAAGAATTCTTGACAGGATCGTTGGCTACAAGCTCAGTCCGTTTCTTTGGAAAAGCGTCAAGAGCGGGCTTAGCGCAGGAAGAGTGCAAAGCGTCGCTACAAAGATAATAGTTGACCGTGAAGAGGAAATAAATGCGTTTGTCCCCGAGGAATATTGGACGGTTGATGCGATACTCGTAAACGGCGAGGGCGTATCGTTTGAAGCGAGATATTTCGGAGATGACTCGAAAAAGAAAAAGATAAGCTCGGGAGAGCAGGCAGAGAGTATATTGCGTGACTGCGAGGGAAAGGCATTCGTTTGCCGCAATATCAAAAAGAGCAAAAAGCAGAAAATGCCCGCACCTCCTTTTACTACGTCTACCATGCAGCAGGAAGCGTCAAGAAAGCTCGGCTTTCAGTCGGCACGCATCATGAAGGTGGCGCAGGAGCTCTATGAAGGTATAAATCTCGGTGCGGAATACGGCGGAGTACACGGTCTTATCACATATATGCGTACAGACTCGCTGAGAATATCCGCCGAGGCACAGTCTGCCGCCTCCGAGTATATAAAGGGCAAGTTCGGAGACAGATATGCCCCTGTAAATCCGAATGTATACAAGTCAAAGAACGCAAACACGCAGGATGCGCACGAGGCAATACGTCCGTCAGATGTCGGCATCGAGCCTCAGAAAATAAAAAAGCTGCTCACCTCAGATCAGTTCAAGCTTTACAAGCTCATATGGGAGAGATTTGTGGCGAGTCAGATGTCTGCGGCGGTGCTTAACACCGTGAGCGTGGACTTTAACTGTGACAAGCACGTGTTCCGCTCCACCGGAACAACGGTTGAGTTTCAGGGATACATGGCACTGTACGAGGAAAGCTCGGATGAAGGTGCAAGAAACGCTTTTTCACGTGATGTGGAGACGCTTTTGCCTCCGCTTAGCGACGGGGAGAGTGTGAGAGCGGATAAGATAGGTGCAAATCAGCATTTCACCGAGCCGCCCGCACATTTTACGGAGGCATCTCTTATAAAGTTCCTTGAAGAAAAGGGAATTGGCAGACCTAGTACCTACACACCTATTATCACAACGATAATCGCAAGAGGATATGTAAAGCGTGAGGCAAAGATCCTGCGCCCGACTCCGCTTGGCGAGATAACTACGAAGCTGATGAACGAGAGCTTTCCCGATATCGTAAACTACGAGTTTACGGCTAATATGGAGGATAAGCTCGACAAGATAGAAAACGGCGGCTACAGCATGGAGAGCGTGCTCTCCGAGTTTTACGAGGGCTTTGCAAAGGAGCTTGAAGCTGCAAGTGAAAAGGTAAAGCGTGAGGACATTGAGATACCGAGCGAGCAGACGGACATAGTTTGCGACAAGTGCGGAAGTATCATGATAGTCAAAAACGGGCGCTTCGGCAAATTTGCCGCCTGCCCCAATTATCCCGCCTGCAAAAAAACAAAGCCGCTCGGAAAAGACGGCAAGCTTTTGGAAAAAGAAGAAAAGCCCGTCGTTGTGGCTGACTTCAAGTGTGAGATATGTGGAGCGGACATGGTGATAAGAAGCGGAAGATACGGCAGCTTTTATGCCTGCTCCGACTATCCCAAGTGCAAAAATACGAAGCAAATAACAAAGGATACGGGTGTAAGCTGTCCCGACTGCGGCGCTAAAATAGTAACGAAGCACGGCAAAAACAGAACGGTGTTTTACAGTTGTGAGCGTTATCCCGAGTGCAGCTTTTCATCATGGGATGCGCCCACCAACGAAAAATGCCCCGACTGCGGCGGTATGCTCTTTATAAAAAAAGGCAAAAATCTTCTTGTGTGCCGCAACAAGGAATGCGGCTACAAAAGAGAACAGCCGGCAGACCTGACGGCAGAGCAGACATCGGAACAAAACGACTGATCACGGATTGAAAAAATGAATGAAACAGTAAATATTTACGGTGCCGGACTTGCGGGATGCGAGGCGGCATGGCAGGCGGCAGAGCTTGGTGCGAAGGTCAAGCTTTTCGAGATGAAGCCGAGCAAAAGAACCCCCGCCCACCACAGCGACGGATATGCGGAGCTTGTCTGCTCGAACTCCTTGCGCTCGGACCAGCTCTCGAATGCCGTTGGACTTTTAAAAGAGGAAATGCACCGTCTCGGCTCGCTTATCATGGAGGCGGCATATAAAAACAGAGTAGCGGCAGGTGCGGCGCTTGCAGTGGACAGAGAGGGATTTTCCCGATATATTACGGAAAAGATAAACTCGCACCCGAACATCACTGTGATAAGCGAGGAGATGCTGAGTATTCCGGAAGACGGCATCACCGTCGTTGCGACAGGACCGCTTACCTCAGACGGCATGGCTGAGCATATAGGGACGCTTTTCGGGAGCGGTCTGCACTTTTTTGATGCGGCGGCACCCATAGTGGATTACTCAAGCATTGATATGACAAAGGCATTCTTTGCCTCAAGATATGGAAAAGGGGACCCCGACTACATTAATTGCCCGATGAACAATGAGCAGTACGATGCTTTCTACGAAGCACTTGTCGGCGCAAGAGAAGCGTCGCTAAAGGACTTTGACCGTGAGTCGCAAAAGGACCTTACGGTATTTGAGGGATGTATGCCCGTTGAGGTCATGGCACGCAGAGGAAAGGACACTCTGCGCTTCGGTCCTATGAAGCCTGTCGGGCTTAACAACCCCGTGACAGGCGAGGAATACTATGCTGTCGTACAGCTCCGCCGTGACAATACTGCGGGAAGTATGTACAACATCGTAGGCTTTCAGACTCATCTTGCGATAGATGAGCAAAAGAGAGTTTTCTCGATGATACCCGGACTTGAAAATGCGGAATTTCTGCGCTTCGGTGTTATGCACAGAAACACATATATAAACTCCCCTGAGCATCTGAGCTCCGACTATTCGATGAAAAACAGACCGAACGTCTTTTTTGCAGGACAGATGACGGGCGTTGAGGGGTATATAGAGTCGGCCTCCTCCGGATTTGTTGCGGGAATTAATGCGGCGGCAAGGGCACTCGGGATAACCGTTCCGTCATTTGATGACAGAACGGGCATCGGAGCTCTTGCAAAGTATATAAGCGAAGGCGGAAGAGGGAATTTTGTACCGATGAATGTAAACTTCGGTATTATTGCGCCACCCGATAAAAAGGTAAAGGGAGGCAAAAAGGTGAGAAACGAGGCTCTGAGTGCCCGTTCTCTTGAAATAATCGACATTGCCGCAGAAGAGCTTTTGCGGCTTAGACAGAGGGAAAACATATGAGAATTGCAGTTGATGTAATGAGCGGCGATAACGCTCCTCTTGAGCTTATAAAGGGAGCAGTTGAGGCTGCGGCGGAGTTTGATGCCGATATAGTTCTTTGCGGAGACGAGGGTATCATAAACTACGTTGCTTTTCAGAATGATATAGACATTTCCCGCATGAGTATAAAGCATGCCTCGCAGGTCATTGTCATGGAGGATGCACCGCTGTGCGTCATGAAAGAGAAGAGGGACTCGTCTATGGCGGCAGGACTTGATATGCTTGCGCATGGCGAGGTAGATGCGTTTATCTCTGCGGGTAATACGGGAGCGCTTTTGGCGGGCTCCACTCTTATCGTTCGAAGAATAAAGGGTATCAAGCGTGCGGCAATAGCAACGGTACTGCCGTTTTCACCTCCGGTGCTTCTCGTTGACTCGGGAGCAAACGTAGAGGTAGCGCCGAGGGACTATGTGCAGTTCGGCGTTATGGGCTCCGCCTATGCAGAAAAGCTCTTTGAGCTTCACCGTGCAAGAGTGGGACTTCTCAACAACGGCACGGAATACAACAAGGGTACCCCTCGGACGAAGGAAGCGTATCAGTATCTTTCCGAGTGCGGGGAGATAGATTTTGTCGGAAACATAGAGGGAAAAACTATACCGTTTGACAGCTGTGATGTGCTTGTCACGGACGGTTTTTGCGGAAATGTGGTATTGAAATTCGCCGAGGGCATGGGCGCTCTTATGATAAAAACGATGAAGGAGATGTTCACACGCAACACTCTGACAAAGCTCAGCGCCCTTGCGATGAAGGAGCAGTTGAAAGAAGTGAAAAAGACCTTCAATGCGTCTGAGTACGGAGGCGCACCCCTGCTCGGAATATCAAAGCCGGTAATCAAGGCGCACGGCTCTTCTGATGCGTTTGCTCTCAAAAATGCGGTCAAGCAGGCTATAAACTATGCCGGCAGCGGTATTATCCGTGATATATCGAGATATATACAGTCGGAGAGCGAAAAGCAAGCGCAGGCAAAAGATGCGGCAGAGAGCGCCGCACCCGATTCCGCAGACGGAGAGGGACAAAAGGATAACGATTAAAAGGAAGTGAGAATGTGAAAAACGCTTTTTTGAGTACGGCGGCAGAGCTTGAGGCGAAAATAGGCTATGTTTTTGAAAATAAAGAAATATTACGGCTTGCTCTGACTCATTCTTCTTATGCAAACGAGATAAAAGCGAAAAACAAGCACGCATTGTGCAACGAACGGCTCGAATTTCTCGGTGACAGCATACTTTCGCTTGTCACAAGCGAATATATCTTCTCCGAGTACACGCACCTGCCCGAGGGAGAGCTGACAAAGATAAGAGCTGATGCGGTATGCGAGGAAGCACTCTCTGAGTATTCACAGCATATAGCGCTCGGTTCGTATTTGTTTCTCGGTCACGGAGAGGAGCTAAACGGCGGCAGAGAGCGCAAGAGCATATGCGCAGATGCTTTCGAGGCTCTTATTGCAGCTATATATACCGACTCGAAAAACAAGGGCGACGACCCCTTTGAATGTGCAAAGAGCTTTGTCTTGCCGTATGTGAGCAAACATATAAAGAATACTATGCTCAGCGGAAGCTCGGGAGACTACAAAACCAAGCTTCAGCAGATAGTACAGCAGGTAAACGGCGAGGTGCTCGAGTACGAGGTGGTAAGCGAGACAGGTCCCGATCACATGAAGATGTTTACGGTTGAGGCGCATCTCAACAGCAATGTTATTGGTACGGGAAAAGGCAGGAGCAAGAGAGAAGCGGAGCAGGCGGCAGCACGTCAGGCGCTTGAGCTTTTCGGTGAGCAGTAAAATTCAGCTTCGGCGGTGAGGGGCGTATGTCTTTCATCGCCGTATCTTAAAAAGGGAAAAATGAAAAAACAGAAAAGACATGTAAATATCCCCGTTTTTATTCCGCATCTCGGATGTCCGAATATGTGCGTTTTTTGCAATCAACGCTCGATATCGGGTAAAATGAGCTTTGTCCCAGAGTCGGTAATATCGGATATAGAGGCGGTACTGTCAACCGTAGAGCGAGACAAGACCGACATAGAGCTTGCATTTTTCGGCGGCTCGTTTACGGGTATCGACAGAGATCTGATGATACGTCTGCTTGAAATAGGAAAAAGCTACCTTGACAGCGGCAAGATAGATTCTATGCGCTGCTCCACCCGTCCCGACTACATAGACTCAGAGATACTGTCTATCCTCGAAAAATACGGGATGAAAACGGTGGAGCTCGGGATACAAAGTATCAGTGACAGGGTGCTTTGCGAATGTAAGCGTGGACATACTGCGGCTCAGACACGGGTTGCGTGTGAAAGCGTGATTGCGGCTGGCTTTGAGCTTGTCGGGCAGATGATGATAGGACTGCCGGGTGCAGACCCCGAGAGTGAGCTTGAAACAGCAAAATTCATATGTGATATCGGGGCGAGTGCGGCGAGAGTTTACCCGACGGTCGTTTTTTGCGGAACGGAGCTGAAGGATATGTGCGAGAGCCGTGCCTATACTCCCCTTACGCTTGATTGCGCCGTTGAGAGAACAAAAAACGTGCTCGATATATTTGACAGAGCATCCGTGCCCGTTATCAGAGTGGGACTGTGCGCAAGTGAAAATCTTGCGGATGCCGAGCAAGTGTACGCAGGTGCAAACGATGCGGCTATAGGTGAGATGGCTATGAGTGCGCTTTACCTTGAGCGTATATTCATCGAGCTTGACAAGTCCGATGCTGATTTTGTAGGTCGGCAATGCATTGTGTATGCGGCGGCAGGCTGTGTGTCGAAGATAGTTGGTCACAGACGTAAAAATAAGCTTGCTATTTTGAAAAAATATGGCTTTAAGTCGCTCAAAATTATTGAAAAAAGCGAGCTGATAGGTTATAATATAGAAATAGACATAAGATAAGATACGGAGGAAGGTAAATGTATCTCAAATCGCTTGAGCTGCACGGCTTTAAATCCTTTCCGAATAAAACAACGCTGAATTTTGAGAGAGGTGCTACGGTCATCATCGGACCAAACGGCAGCGGAAAGAGCAATATTTCCGATGCTATGAGATGGGTGCTCGGTGAGATGTCCACCAAAAACATCCGAGGCTCCAAGATGGAGGATGTTATTTTCGGCGGAGCGGATACCAGACGCCCCATGGGATATGCCGAGGTATCGGTCACGTTTGACAACACGGATGCCGAGCACAGAATAGATTCCGTATATGATGAGATAACGGTCACAAGACGTTATTACCGCTCGGGCGACAGCGAGTATTTTCTTAACAGAAAGCCATGCCGCCTGCGTGATATTCATGAGCTTTTCCTCAACACGGGAGTAGGCAGAGAGGGCTATTCTATCATCGGACAGGGAAGAATTGCGGAGATCCTTTCAAAAAAGAGCGAGGACAGAAGAAATATATTCGAGGAAGCTGCGGGTATATCCAAGTTCAGATACAGAAAGACGGAGAGCGAGCGCAAGCTTGCCGAGACGGAGGCAAATATGCTTCGTGTTTCGGATGTACTCAGCGAGCTGGAGATGCGTGTAGGACCGCTTGAGAAGGATGCGGAAAAGGCAAAAAAGTATCTTGAGCTTTACGAAGAGAAGAAAAAGACGGATGTAGCACTCTGGATATATGACAGTGCAAGGCTTCATGACGAGGAGGAGGCGGCAGCGGCGGCGCTCAAGCTTTCCGAGCATGAATTGGAGATGGCTGAGGATGCTCTTGCGGGCTTTGAGCGTCAGTATGACAAGCTCTTTGAAGAAGGACAGAGAACGAAGCTTGAGAGCGAAAAGCTGCTCGGCGAGATAAAGAAGATAAATGAGCTTATATATAAGCTCGAGGCTGAGTATAAGGTCAGCGAAAACGAAAGCACTCACAACAACACCCTCATCGCACTGTGCGAGCATTCGGGCGAGGAGTTAAAGAGGCAAAAGAATAACTGCGAGAACACAGCCGAGGCGGTTCGCGGCGAGATAAAAGAGCATGAGGGCAGACTGAGTGCGCTTGAATCGGAATATGCCGAGAGCTGTGAGCGGCAGGCAATGTATACAAAGCGCATTGAGGCATACGAGCAGGAGCTTTCCGAAATGCTCGAAAGGGTAAAGGAGCTTGAAGGACGCTCGACCGATATCAAGGTCAGAATAAGTGTGCTTGAAAGCTCGCACAATTCAGACCTAACAAAAGGAAAAGAGGCTCGTGATGAGCTTGAGAGATATTGCGGAGAATGTGAGTCGCTAAAGGAAAAGATAGCACAGAGCAGCGATACTCTCGGTTCATATGAGCAGAGAATAGGCGAGTGCGAGGCTGAGTATAAAAAAACAAACGAAGAGGTGCAGGCGCTCGGGGAGGATGCGGAGAAAAATTCAGCCGCACTTGCCCGTGCGATACTTGAGCGTGACAGAGCCGCCGAGAAAGCAAAGACGCTCTCTGATATGGAGGCTCACTTTGAGGGATATGCAAACGGTGTGCGCTACATCATGCGTGAGTATACAGAGCGCTCGGTTCCCGGTGCGGGGATAATATACGGTCCGCTTTCAAAGCTGATATCGGCAAAAGACGAGTATGTGACCGCCGCCGAAACTGCGCTTGCAAACAACATACAGAGTATAGTGTGCGACAACGAGCAGACGGCAAAGGCGGCAATAAGACTGCTCAAGACGAGCGGACAGGGAAGGACCACCTTCTATCCCCTGACAAGTATGCATGCGCAGGACGAGACGGAGGAGATGCGCCGTGCCTATAAATGCAAGGGCTATATAGGTACAGCTTCACAGATAATCGATTGCGACGATAAATTCAGAATAGTGCTTGATTCTGTGCTCGGAAGGACGCTTGTGTTTGACAACCTCGACAACGCATCCGAATGTGCAAAGAACGTCAAATACAGAGTAAAGCTCGTTACTCTTGACGGACAGATAATAAATGCAGGCGGCTCGTATACGGGCGGTTCGAGCAAAAGGGACAGCGGTATTATGTCACGTTCGGCAAAGATCGAGTCACTGCGTGCCGCAGAGGCAAAGCTCAACGCTCAGATAGAGGAATACGAGACAGAAAAAGAAAAATACAAGACAGAGTCGGAGAGACTCCGCTCGAGGATGTCTGCCGTAAAACAGCAATCGGATATACTTTCGGCTATGGCAGGAGCCGAGCGTGCTCAGCTCCAAGCATATAAGGCAAAGCTCGAGACGCAGAGTGAGCTTATAAACAAGCTCACGTCAGATATCTCCCGTCTCGAAGAGCAAAACAGCGGGTATGAAGGAGAGATAGTCACCCTTCATGCCGAGGCGGCTGAATGTGAAAAGCTCGCCGAAAGCTATAAGGAAAAGCGTGTCTCGCTCGATGTTGAAAAGAACAGCGAGTGGGAAGAAAAGGAAAAGCTCGCCGCTCATACAAATGAGCTGCTTGTACTTCTCGCAGAGGCGAGAAAGGACAAGGAGGGGGCAGAGCTGAGGCTGAATTCTCAAATAATGAGGATCGCCGAGATAGATGCGGAGATCGACGCAAATTCACAAAAAGCGTCAGGCTACAGAGAAGCACTTGAAAATCTCCAAAAAGGCAGAGAACTCAACCGTGAAAATTCAGCGCAGCTGCAGGACAGACTTTCGGAGCTTAACCGCAAGCGCAGCGGAGCTGAGGAGGACGGGCTTGACTATGAGAAAAAGCAAAACGAGCTCCGAGTCCGAATAAGAGAAAAAACAGCTGAAAAGGAAACTCTTTTTAAGACTCATACCAAAAATGAAGCAAAATACAAGTCCCTCTCCGAGCAAAAAGATAAATTTACCGCTCAGATATGGGAGGACTATGAGCTTACCTACAGTGCCGCTGTAGCACTCGGTTATCCGCCCGTTACGGCGGAGACGAGAGCGGAGAGTGCGGCTGCGGCTCAAAAGCTCAAAAATTCGATAAAAGCGCTCGGATCCGTCAACGTAAACGCCATCGAGGAATATGCCGAGATAAAGGCGAGATATGATGACATGACAGGACAGATAAACGACCTGTCCGCTTCAAGAAAGCAGCTTGAGGGCATTATCGCAAGGATTGAAGGAGAGATGAAGCGGAGCTTCAGCGATGCCTTCAATCGAATAAACGAAAATTTCAAGGTCACCTTCTCCGAGCTTTTCGGAGGAGGACAAGCTGAGCTTATCTTAACCGACCCGGAGAACATTCTCACAAGCGGTATTGATATAAAAGCGGCACCTCCCGGAAAGATAGTAAAGAGTTTGATGCTTCTCTCGGGCGGCGAGCAGGCATTTGTGGCGATAGCGCTTTTGTTTGCGGTGCTGAAGGTCAATCCCTCGCCCTTCTGTATTCTTGACGAGATAGAAGCGGCACTTGACGAGGTGAATGTTGCAAGATTTGCCGAATACATAAAGAAGTTTGACTCTATACAGTTTATACTTATCACTCACAGACGAGGCACAATGGAGGCGGCGGACAGAATGTACGGCGTTACAATGCCCGAGCAGGGAGTTTCAAAGGTCATTGAGCTTAACGTATATGAGTTTGAGCAAAGACGGGACGAATTTATAAAGTAGTGCTTTGGGCACTTTGAGGAGAGTACGATGTCATTTTTTGAAAAACTGAAGGCGGGTCTTGCTAAAACAAAGGCTGCCGTTATGGGACAGATAAACGACCTTTTCAAGGCGTTTGTGAGAATAGACGAGGATATGCTCGAGGAGCTCGAGGAGCTTCTGATATGCTCGGATATCGGTGCACAGACGACCGAATATATCCTTGATGAGCTGCGTGAGAGAATAAAGGAAAAACGCCTCACCGAGCCTGAAGAAGCAAAGGCGGAGCTAAAGGAGATACTTCTTTCGCTTGTAGGCGAGAACGAAGAGCTGAGACTCGGAACAAGACCGTCGGTCATCCTTGTTATAGGTGTCAACGGTGTGGGCAAGACGACCTCTATCGGCAAAATGTCAGCGGAGCTTAAGTCACAAGGGAAAAAGGTTCTTGTAGCGGCGGCGGATACGTTCCGTGCGGCGGCTATAGAACAGCTCTCCGTTTGGTGCGACAGAGCGGGGGTCGAACTGATAAAGCAGTCGGGAGGCTCTGACCCTGCCGCTGTCGTATACGATGCGGCAAATGCGGCGAAAAGCAGAGGAAGCGACGTTCTTATCATAGATACGGCTGGCAGACTGCACAATAAGAAAAATCTTATGGACGAGCTTGCGAAAATAGACCGTGTTATTTCAAGAGAGCTTCCGGGGTGCGAGCGTGAGACGCTGTTGGTGCTCGACTCTACCACGGGACAAAATGCGGTAAATCAGGCAAAGGAATTTAAGAATGCGGCAGATATCAGCGGTCTTATCCTTACAAAGCTTGATGGAACGGCAAAGGGCGGAATAGTATTCTCGGTCAAGCGTGAGCTTGATATACCGGTCAAGTTTATCGGTGTGGGCGAGGGTATAGATGACATGAAGCCCTTCTGCGCAAGGGATTTTGTGGATGCGCTTTTCGAGGAATAATATATGGAAAAATACACTTTTGTGCTGGCCTCTTCAAACAAAAACAAAATAAGAGAATTTCGCAATATCCTCTGTGATCGGGCGGCAGAAAATTTCGGGGAGAACGCCTTTGAGATAGAGATACTGTCGCTTGAGGATATCGGCTTTACCGATGAAATAATCGAGGACGGAGAGACGTTTGAGGAAAATGCCATGATAAAGGCAAAGACGGTGAGCGGCTTTACCGATTATCCGTGTATAGCGGATGACAGCGGACTTGAGGTCGATGCTCTCGGCGGTGAGCCGGGTATTTATTCGGCAAGATATGCGGGAGAGCACGGCAATGACGACGCAAACATAAAAAAATTGCTGTCTAAGCTTGAGGGAGTAAGCGGGCGCAGTGCTCGCTTCGTTTCGGCTATCGCTTACTGCAAGGCGGGCGGCGAGAGCTTTGTACTCAGGGGCGAGGCTTACGGAAATATCCTTTACGAAAAGCGGGGAGAGGGCGGCTTTGGATATGACCCAGTATTTGAATGTAACATCTTCCACCGCTCGTATGCAGAGCTGTCCGCAGAAGAAAAAAACAGTATCAGCCACAGACGAAAGGCTATAGAAAAGCTTGCGGATAAGCTGTTTTTAAAATAAATAAAAAGGTTAGAGATTTATGCTTACAAGTAAACAGAGAGCGCATTTGCGTTCGATAGCACAGAGCTATGATACAATATTTCAGATAGGTAAGGGCGGACTTTCCGAGGAAACGGTCAAAACCGTGTCGGATGCGCTTGAGGCGAGAGAACTGATAAAGCTGCGCACGCTTGACAACTGCTCGTATTCCCCCAGAGAAGCGGCAGAAGCATTGGCTGAGGCGTGCATGGCGGAGGTGGTGTGCGTAACAGGCTCAAGATTTGTGCTGTGGCGCTGCTCGTCAAAAGAAAAAAACAGAAAGATAGAGCCGTGAGAGGAATAAGTGAGCTTTGCTTTATGTCTGAGTGCAAAAAAAAGATCGCAATATACGGCGGGAGCTTCTCTCCGCCTCATATCGGGCATATACTTGCGGCAAGAGCATATCTTGACGCATCAGGTGCCGACAAGATAGTAATAATACCGGCAAAGCACCCTCCGCACAAACAGCTTGATCGAGGTGCGGATGATGCTGACAGGATAAATATGTGCAGGCTCGCTTTTTGCGAGGATACAGTGCTTTGCGGACGGTGTGAGATATCCGACTATGAGATATGCTCGGATTCCGTCAGCTATACGATAAATACGGTCGAGCATTTTCAGTCGCTCGGATATGACGGTATATCGTTGCTTATCGGCACGGATATGCTGCTCACATTTGAGAGCTGGTGCAGATATAGAGATATTTTTGAGCGTGTCACGCTTTATTATATTAACCGCTATGACAGCCAAAAAAACGAGGCTCGGCAATGCGCACAGCGTTTCAGAGACGAATACGGGGCAAGGATATATGAGCTTGATGTTCCCGTCTTTGAGGCAAGCTCCTCATCCGTGCGCAGTATGATAGCTGAGGGAAAGTGCACGGACGGCATGCTTTGCGAAAAAGTAATAGAATATATTGATAAAAACGGTCTTTACAAGAGTGAACGAAATGGATAAAATAATAAGTGAGCAAATGCTCGATGCTCTCAGAGAGCGTGTTGGATGCATTATGAGCGGAAAGCGGTTTTCGCATACGCTCGGCGTTGAGCGTGAGATAGAAAAGCTGGCGGTGCTTTATGCTCCTGAGAAAAGCATGATGTTGCGTGCGGCGGCTCTTTTGCACGATATAACAAAGGAATATACAAACGACCGACATCTTGCGCTTATCTCTGAGTACGGACTTGATGTCGAATATTACAAAGCGCAAAGTCCAAAGCTGTATCATTCGGCAACGGCGGCGTTGATAATTCCCGACAGCTATCCCGAGTACGCCGACAGCGAGCTTATACACGCTGTGAGCGTACATACGGCAGGATGTGTCGGGATGAGCATATCAGACAAGCTGTTGTTCCTTGCGGATTATATCGAGGATACAAGAACCTTTGAGGATTGCGTCACACTAAGAAATTTCTTTTGGGAAGGAATCTCATCGGGAAAGGAAAGGCTGCGTCACCTTGACCGCACGGTGCTGCTTGCCTTTGATATGACGCTGAAGGATTTGATAGAAAATAATAATATAATTTCAGATAAAACGGTAGAGGCAAGAAACAGCTTGCTTTGCAAAATGAAAAAAGGAGAGTAAAATGGCAGATATAAAGGATATAGCTCCAAGAGAACTCGGCGAAAAAATAGTAGAGGTACTCTACAGAAAGAAAGGTAAGGGGATAGAGCTTATCAATGTTGAAGAGCAGACCTCCGTTACCGAGTATTATGTTATAGCAACGGGTAACAGCCGCACACAGATAGGAGCGCTTTGCGACGAGGTTGACGAAAAGCTCACCGAAGCAGGGTATGCACCTCTCAAGGTGGAGGGAAGAGGTAACGGCACATGGGAGCTTATTGATTTCGGTTCTGTTGTCGTTCATATTTTCAGCCGTGAGGCACGTGAGTTTTACAAGCTGGAAAATCTCTGGGAAGATGCGGAGAAGATCGACATCACGCCCATCCTTGACAGAGTCGATGCGGAAAACTCGGATATTGCGCAGCAACAGTGAGATACAAGACTAATGATGTAATATAATTTTATGAGGATACAGATATGAAATACGATGCAAAATTAATTGAGCAAAAATGGCAAAAGCGCTGGGAAGAGGAAAAGATATTCGAGGCGCAGGATTTCAGCGACAAGCCGAAGTTTTATTCTCTGGTTGAGTTCCCTTATCCCTCGGGAGCAGGTATGCATGTCGGACACATCAAGGCATACAGCGGTCTTGAGATAATTTCAAGAAAGCGCAGAATGCAGGGATATAATGTCCTTTTCCCGATAGGCTTTGATGCTTACGGTCTTCCTACCGAGAACTATGCGATAAAGACGGGTATTCATCCGAGAAAGGTAACCGATAACAATATTGAAAAGTTTACCTCTCAGCTCAAAAGAGTAGGATTTTCCTTTGATTGGTCGAGAGTTGTTGACACAACGCAGGAGGACTACTACAAGTGGACGCAGTGGATATTCCTTAAAATGTTCGAAAACGGACTCGTTTTCCGTGACACCGCACTTGTAAACTATTGCCCGTCCTGCAAGGTCGTTCTTTCAAATGAGGACTCGCAGGGGGGACATTGCGATATCTGCCACAGCGAGATAGTACAAAAGTCCAAGGACGTTTGGTATCTGCGCATAACGGAATACGCAGACAAGCTGCTCTCAGGTCTTGAGGATGTGGATTATCTCCCCAATGTAAAGCAGCAGCAGATCAACTGGATAGGCAAATCCGTAGGAGCGTTTGTGAATTTCGCACTTGCGGATAAGGACGACAAGCTCCGTATCTACACGACACGTCCCGATACACTTTTCGGTGTAACGTTTATGGTCATAGCACCCGAGCATCCGATAATCGAAAAGTACAGAGATGTGATAGCGAATATAGAAGAGCTTGACGCATACCGTGCAGAGTGTGCAAAGAAGACTGAGTTTGAGCGTACACAGCTGATAAAGGACAAAACGGGCGTATGCATCGAGGGGCTTAGGGCTATCAACCCGATAACAGGCAAGGAGATCCCGATATACATATCCGACTATGTTATGATGGGATACGGTACGGGCGCTATCATGG
This sequence comes from Eubacteriales bacterium, assembly GCA_045120955.1. GTDB lineage: Bacteria > Bacillota > Clostridia > Oscillospirales > CAG-272 > JAZMZS01. The sequence goes on from JBGVFH010000090.1 coordinate 41,445, forward strand.
CGGTTCCTGCGCATGACGAGCGTGACTACGACTTTGCGAAGAAATTTGGAATAGATATCATCGAGGTCATTCGCGGCGGGGATATTTCCGAGGCGGCTTACACCGGTGACGGCGAGATGGTAAATTCGGGCTTCCTTAACGGTTACGACAACAAAAAGGACTCTATCGATCGCATGGTAGAGGAGCTTGAAAAGATGGGTGTCGGCGAGCGGGGAGTTCAGTACAAGATGAAGGATTGGGCATTCAACCGTCAGAGATACTGGGGTGAGCCTATCCCGATAGTACATTGCCCGCATTGCGGAATGGTAGCTGTCCCTTATGAGGAGCTTCCTCTCAAGCTTCCCGAGGTGAAGAACTTTGAACCCGGCGAGGGCGGAGAGAGTCCCCTTGCAAAGATAGATGAATTTGTAAATTGCAAGTGCCCTAAATGCGGATGTGATGCAAAGCGTGAGACGGATACAATGCCTCAGTGGGCAGGCTCGTCTTGGTATTTCCTTCGTTATATAGACCCGCATAATACAGAGTGCTTTGCCGATAAGGATAAGCTGGATTATTGGCTTCCCGTTGACTGGTACAACGGCGGTATGGAACACGTCACGAGACATATGATCTATTCACGCTTCTGGCACAGATTCCTTTATGACATCGGTGCTGTTTCAACCGCTGAGCCATACGCAAAGAGAACCGCACAGGGACTTATTCTCGGTCCTGACGGAGACAAAATGTCAAAGTCAAAGGGCAATGTCGTAGACCCCAACGATGTCGTTGACGAGTACGGAGCTGACGTTCTTCGTGTTTACATTCTCTTTATGGGAGATTACGCAAGTGCGGCACCGTGGTCAGAGTCGAGCATGAGAGGCTGTAAGAGATTTCTTGAAAGAGTAGCGGAGCTTCAGAGCATGGCAAAGGGAAGCGGCGCTACACCGAAGCTCGAGAGTGCTTTCCACAAGACAATAAAGAAGGTTACAGATGACATTGAGGAGATGAAGTTCAATACCGCTATTGCGGCGATGATGTCACTTCTTAATGAGATATACGAGGTAGGAACTCTGACGGTAGACGAGCTCAAGAGCTTTATCGGTATTCTTTGTCCGTTCGCTCCGCATCTTTGCGAAGAGATATGGTCGGAGCTTGGCGAGACGACGCTTCTTTCCGTATCTGCATGGCCCGTATATGACGAGGCAAAGACGGTTGATTCGGTGGTCGAAATAGGCGTACAGGTCAACGGCAAGTTCAGAGGTACTGTTTGTGTGCCTGCCGAAGCTTCAAAGGATGAAATAGCGGCGATCGTGCGTGCTGACGAGAAGATAGCCGCACAGATCGCAGGCAAAACGATCGTCAAGGAGATCGTCGTTCCCGGTAAGATCGCAAATATAATAGTAAAATAAGTTTTCCGGCGCTCGGAATCATTCCGAGCGCCTAAAACACAAACGAGGCTTTTATGTGTATTGATATAGAAAAAATCAAAGAAATAGTGCTCGGAGCAGGGAAGCTTTTTTTGGACGTGAGCGCGGCGCACGATATTACTGTTAAGGGAGATGCAGACTTTGTCACCGCAGTTGACTATGCCTCGGAAAAGTATGTGAAGGCTGAGCTTGAAAGGCTATATCCGTTTGCAGCTGTAATGAGCGAGGAAAGTGTCGACGGCAACTTTGAGCCAAAGGAATATACCTTTATCCTTGACCCTGTCGACGGTACGACAAATCTTATTCACAGATACAGACAGAGTGCTGTGTCGCTTGGACTTGTTCATAACGGTGAGCCTGTTATGGGTGTGGTGTACAACCCCTTTAACAATGAGCTTTTTTGGGCGGAAAGCGGCAAAGGCGCATATTTTAACGGAAATAAGATGAGCGTCAGCGAGCAAGCCGATTTTTCAAAATGCGTCATTACCATAGGTACGATGCCGTATTTGAAGGAATATGCGGACAAGAATTTTGATATGTTCAAGCGCATATATATCGACGCAGTCGATATAAGACGCACGGGCTCGTCGGCTCTTGACCTTTGCTACACAGCCGACGGAAGAACGGAAGCTTTCTTTGAAAGAGGATTAAAGCCGTGGGATTTTGCCGCAGGCTCGATCATTCTCCGAGAAGCCGGCGGAAGCATAAGCGGCTGGCAGGGGGAGGCTCTTGATTATTTCAAGGAGCAGAGCATCCTTGCGAGCAACTCAAAGATCCATGAGAAAATGATGGAATATTTGAAATAATTTCAAAAATATTAATAATAATACTTGACAAAATCCGCGAATGATGATATAATATCATTCGTTGCGGATGTGCCTTTAGCTCAGCTGGATAGAGCAACTGCCTTCTAAGCAGTAGGTCGAGGGTTCGAATCCCCCAAGGCACGCCAAAAAAACGCAATGCCGCAAGGCATTGCGCATATGGTGGGTGTAGCTAAGATGGTTATAGCGCCAGGTTGTGGCCCTGGAGGCCGTGGGTTCGAATCCCATCACTCACCCCAAAAAACGACAAGCTTCGGCTTGTCGTTTTTTTATCCATTGCGAAAGCAATGGTGTACCATCATGCGTTAGCGTGTATATCATCAGCCTTTAGGCTGTATATAACGCTTTCGCAACGATGAGATACAAAACTTCGTTTTGATGATATGCAATTTCTACGAAATTGATGATATCCACAGCTTCGCCGTGATAAAAAACGAGGGTTCATATCCCTCTGCCAAAAAAGTCTTTTATATCTTTTTTGCAGTCTCTTCACATAACGGAAAAATCCTGCCGAAATTCGACAGGATTTTTTTGCTTTATAGTACGCTTCGCCGTTTAGCCAAGAAAAGTGTATGCACTAAAGGGGATAAGCGAGAGGATGGTGGCGGGCACTGCCCGTTTTGCTATTCAATGTTTATTATTCATTTATTATCGTCTTTTTCCTCAAAAACAGCACGCCGAGTGTGTTTCTGCCGCAATGAGAAGAGACAGTACATCCTGCACGGGTGATATGCACCTCTTCAAAGGGGGCGAGCTCTTTTACCTGCTTTACACATTCAAGATATATTTCTTTGTCACATCCTGCGTGTGTGACAAATACACGTTTAAGGTCGATGTCCGAGCCATCGCCTATTCGGTCGGCTATATATGCGCTCAAAACGGGCGCAAACTTGCCTCGATATTTTTTTGCTACTCCCATTTTTCCGTCCTTTACGGTAATGCACGGCTTGAGATGCAAAAGATTTGCTCCGAACGCCGCAAGGGCAGAGCATCTGCCTCCCTTGTATAAAAATTCAAGGTCGTCGATGACAAATGATGCGTCAACACATTCAGTCAGCTTTTCGCACTTCTCGGATATTTCTTTTGCGGACTTTCCTTCGAGCACCATTTCTGCCGCTGAAAGGACAATGAGTCCACCCCCTGTGGAAAGGTTTTTTGTGTCGACTACATAGACGTTTTCATAGTTCTGTGCCGACAGCCTTGCATTATTATATGTTGAAGACATTTCTGCGCTTATAGTGAAGAAAACGACAGAGTATCCCTTTTGTGTATATTCTTTGAAGAAGTCGGAAAACTCTGACATGTTTACTGCTGAAGTTTTCGGCAGTTTACCCGTTTGTGCGTAGTGACTGTATATAAGCTCGGGGTCAATATCAACGCCGTCGGTGTAGTGTGTCTGGCCGAGCTGTACGCCAAGCGGCAGAATTTTTATTTGGTATTTTTCTATAAGCTCGGGACTTAAATCGGTTGTACTGTCACTTGCAATTAAAATCTTTTCGCTCATTTGCAATAACTCCTAAATTTATTCTTCATACAGGCTGCATACCATACATACAGCGAGTTCAAATTATTTTTTATTATAACCGACGAATATAAACTTAATTTAAACTAATGCTAATGAAACTGCAAAAAAATAAAAAAGTTGCGTTTGCTTTTGCAATATGACAAAACGAAAAACCTATTTTGATATGTTGCAATTATTTTGTTTATGTGATATAATTATTTCCATATTTTGATAAAAAATGTGTTCTTTCGGAGATGTGCAAATGAAAAATAATACTGTCATATATACAAAACGTCTTTTTATTCCGTATCTGTTGCTCTCGCTTGTTGCGGGGGCTTTTACGGGTGGAATGATATTTCTGTTCAAGCTTGCTGTGTCGGCAGTTACGTCACTTTCGTCTTATATTTATACGTTTCCCCGTGAAAACGTCGTTTTTTTACCCTTGCTCGTTTTTGGGGCGGCACTTGTCGGTTTGCTCGCTGCTATGATACTCAAATTCGACCCAAACTGCAGAGGCGGCGGTATTCCGACAGCTATCGCAGTTATAAAAGGGCTTGTTCCGTTTAATTGGATAAAGAGTGTATTTCTTCTTTTTCCGTCTGCCTTGCTGACATACCTTTGCGGTGTTCCTCTCGGAACGGAAGGACCGAGTGTACAGATGGGAACTGCAATAGGTCGGGGCAGCGTTCGTATCTTTGCAAAAAAATATCCGGCATGGGACAGATATATTATGACAGGCGGTGCTTGCGCAGGATTTGCGGCGGCGACGGGCGCCCCGCTTACGGGTATTTTTTTCGCTTTTGAAGAAGCGCACCGCCGCTTTTCACCGATGATCTTTACCGTAGCATCTATGAGTGTCATCTCGAGCACTGCAGTCATGCAGTTTTTGTGCTCTGTCAGCGGTGTTGAATATTCGCTTTTTGGTTTTACGATAGAAAATGTTTTGCCGCTGAAGTTTATGTGGTCGGCGCTCGTCGTAGGAGTTGCGTGCGGAGTGTGCGCTGTCCTTTGTGCAAAGCTATACCGAGCACTGAGAAAAATCTTGCAAAAATATCTTGGCAGAGTTCCTTTCATACTCAAAATAATAACGGTATTTGTTGCAGTATCTCTCATCGGATGTGCAAGTCACGGCTTTATCGGTTCGGGACACAGTTTTGTCGATGAGCTGATAGAGGGCAAGGGCATATGGTATATGCTGATAATATACTTGTGTATACGTGTTATACTTATTCTGATATCGAACAATATCGGAGTAACGGGTGGACTTTTTGTTCCGACACTTGCGCTTGGAGCTATCATAGGAGCTCTCTGCGCAAAGCTTATGACAATGCTCGGATTGCTGCCCGAGGAATATTATGTCATCATTGTGGTGGTCGGTATTGCATCCTTCCTTTGTGCTTTATCACGTATACCGCTGACCGCAATAATTTTTTCTTGTGAAGCACTGTGCGGACTTTCAAATATGCTCGGCGTGGTCGTTGGAGTTTCGGTCGCTTACCTTGTTGTTGAAAGCTTTGGTGGATTGTCGTTTACCGATGTTGTCATAGAGAGCAAAGCGTATGATCACCACATAGGAAAAAGTCTGAGTGTCGTCGACACACAGTTGACTGTGGCGAACGGGTCATTTGTAGTCGGCAAGGAAATACGGGATTTATTGTTGCCGCCGAGCTGTGTTATACTTTCTGTACACAAAAATTTTTCGACAGAGTCACGACACGGTACAGCGCTTTGTGCCGGCGATATACTTCACGTGCATTACCAAACCTATGATCCTGCGCAGACCTTGCAGATGTTAGAGGAGCTTGTAGGAAAGCAAAGCTCCGAGCCATACGCCGATACGCACCCCGGGGACGAAAACGACAGTGTTCCGGAATTGTAAGATACTGTCCACATAAAAATGAATGAAATTCCATGCGTAAATTCTTTTGAGTGGATTTGCGCATGGATTTTTTGCTGCATAGGAAATTGCACGGATACTCAATCGACGTTTTGCATAGCTTCGGTAATAGAAAAACAACGGAAGGCGAGAGGACGAGGTAGGGCAGTGTACCCATTTTTTTACTTTAGAGGATGGAAAAATGAGAAATAACTATTGACAACAGAGTAATATTTTGATATAATAACTTCCGTTGATGGAGAAATACATCGACTTTAAGATAAAATGCACCTTTAGCTCAGTTGGTAGAGCAACTGACTCTTAATCAGTGGGTCCCGGGTTCGAATCCCTGAAGGTGCACCATATTCCTCCTTAGCTCAGTCGGTAGAGCGCATGACTGTTAATCATGATGTCGCTGGTTCG